>JAVROZ010000375.1:0-4392 GCA_032162485.1 Mycobacterium sp. | reverse complement strand
CGCAGAATGGTTCCCGGCCAGCGGTCCTCAACGAGTTCGTCGGGTAGCAGTGGATCCAGTTGAAGGTGCCGGACCACGGCGATCGACAGCGCGAACTCATAAGTGAAGCTTTCGGTCGAAGCGTCTCGTCCGCCCGCATCGAGTGCGCTGCCCATTGCGTCGATGAGTGCCTGCGCATCGTCGGCCCAGCCGCCGAGGGCGAACAGGGAACGCATCCGGTGGGCGGTGATGTCGGTGGCCGCGCCGTGAAAGTGGGTGCATTGCCGGTCCAGCACCGCGCGGGACGCCGGAAGTCGTTGTGGATCAAGGTTATCCGGACGAATCCAGACACCCTCGCGAAGCTCTGCGAGGTGCAAGGCCGTCGCCGATTTCCGCAGTTCGAGGCGATCGGAGGCGGAGCGACGCTCCACCGACACGATCGCGAGTTCCCACGTTCCGTCCCATCGCGCAGCGTCGTCGATCCGGGATGCCTCGTCGACCCGTTGGCGGCGCTCCAGTAACCGCCCGGCCAGTGCATAGCTCCCCTCGTCGCCGGTGAGTTCGCCATGGGAGACCATCCGCCACAGGCAGGTGCGGGCGGCGCCGTCGCTGATGCCGAACAGTGAAGCCACTCCCACCAGCTTGGCCACCGAAAGCCGGCCCCCGTCGGAACCCAGCAACGCCGACGCGAGAACCGAGCGCGCGCTGAGCGGCCGGTTGCCGATCAGCTCGCGCACACGGGTCTGGGGCGAAGTGGGCATCCTGGTATCTTCGCTGATGAAACCGTATATCACTTAATCGTTGACACGTGATCCATATATCGTGATACTGACACACATGGCCTCTCCGACAAAGTCGTTGGTAGCCGATGACGTGGAGATCGTTCGGCGCATCCTGGCCCATGTCGACGCCGGGACCACCGACGAGGGTCCAGCCTGGCGTGAACCCGTCGAAAACTACGTGAACCCAGCGCGATTCGATGCGGAACTGCGGCTGTTGCGCAAGATGCCGAGCGTCTTCGTTCCGTCTGCGACCATCCCGAATCCAGGCGACCGGGTCGAACGAACAGCATTCGGCGTGCCACTGTTCGCCGTGCGAGGGCACGACCGGCGCGCACGGGTGTTTCGCAACGCCTGCCGGCATCGGGGTTTCACCCTGGTCGAGGACTCCGGGTGTGCCCGTGCGCTGGTTTGCCGGTACCACGGCTGGACCTATCGGTTGGACGGTTCGCTCGCACATGTGCCGCACGAGGACGCATTTCCCGACCTGGACATGTCGGCGCGGGGCCTGGTCGAGGTTGCCAGCCACGAGGCAGACGGGTTCATCGTCATCGGTGCACTTGATGCCGCACCCGACGGTACCGACGACGCCATCGCGTGGCTGACCGACGGGACTGGATGGCGGGACAAACTGGTACCTGCCGGACGACTCGTGCACGTGGATTCCGCTCTGCAAGCGATGAACTGGAAGGTGCTGGTCGAACAGTTCCTGGAGGGCTACCACATCCGCTGGACTCACCGAGACACGTTCTATCCTGTGCAGTACGACGACCTCAATGTGGTTGAGTCGTTCGGTCCGAACAGTCGAATCACCTTCCCCTACCGGAATATTGAACGGCTCCGTGACCGTCCGGAAAGCACGTGGACCATCGACGCCCGGGTAACCTACCTGTACCAGTTGTTCCCCAACGTCATGATCGCGACGTTCCCGGATGTGGTCAGTGTGGTAGTGATCGACCCGGTGGACGTCGGCCACACCACGGTGACCACCTATTCCATGGTCCGACCCGAGGTCGCCGCCCGACTGTCGGCGGACGGCGGATCGGTAGACCCAGCGGATGCGGGCAGCTTTATCGCGCGGGGTTTGGCGGAGGACAACGAGATGTCGGCGGGCGTGCAACGTGGGTTACGTGCGGGCGCCAACGAATTCGTGGAATTCGGTCGGCACGAGAGCGCAATCGGCCATTTCCACGCCACATTGGAGGACCGTCTCGCCGCGAGCTCAGCGGGATAACGACGTCCGCGCGAACTCGCTGATGACATCGGCAGCCACTGCGGCGCCGTCGTGTTGGCGGATCTGTTCGCCGATACGGGCGGCCGCTTCGTGGTAGGTGCGATCTCGTAGCACAACGTTCACCGCCTCACGTATACGGCGCACCCTGGCGCGTTTGCGCAGCAGCAGGCCGACGCCGGCCTGCTGCACTGCAATGCCGACGCGCTTCTGGTCGATCAGCGCATTCACCGGCATGATCACCAGGGGTACACCGAAAGACAACGCGCGCATTGCCGTGCTGTGTCCGCCGTGGCTGATCACCAACGACGCGGTGGCCAGCACCTCGTCGTGATCCAGCCAGGAGTGGATTGACGCATTGTCCGGCACGCGCAGTCCGGCGGCATCGATGGCCGGTCCGACTGTCACCGTCGCCCGCACCGGCAATGACTCGACGGCGTCGAGAATGTTCTGCAGCATGCGCCGCTGACCCGCAAACGCGCAGGTGCTCAAGCTGACGAGCAGATGCGGCACGGGCTCGGGCTGCGCCGCGGTGGGAAACCCCTGCCATACCGCCCCGACGTGGCACACCGGCGGCGTGCCACGCACCGGATCGAGATCCGCACGGGCAGTGACGATTTGGAGAACGCCACTTCGTTCCGCGCCCAGCGGTGGGACACCCCGCAGTCGTAACAGCCAGCCGAGCGGTCCAGCGGCCGCGTCTTGAACTGCCCGATAGAAGCAGTGCACGAACACCACTGTCGGAAGCTGGGCCGACACGACTTCGGGGATGGCGGCCGTCAACAGCATGTCGATGACCACCACGTCGGCGCCGTGGCAATGCGCCGCCTGGACGATGTCGTGCCCAGCTCGGCGGTCGGTGATCACCTTGGCCATGTCGCCCAACACGCCGGTCCACGGATGGCGCCGCGTTGGATCGAAATCCATTCCAGCCGTGAATGATTCGAATCCAAAACCCGCAGCTTGCACACGGTCTCGGATGCCATGATGACCGAGAAATCGAACCTCTGCGCCGCGGTTGCGCAGAATGCGGGCAACGGCCAGCTGCGGGGGGATGTTGCCGCCGCCGTCGACCGTGACAAACAGTGCCTTCATCGGCCGGCTCCTTCCGGTACTTATCCGGCGCCTTGAGCGGGCCGGTGGGTGGCTTGCGATGCGGCGAGAACGGCGTCTGCCATGAACTGCATCCGGTCGCGGACCTCGTCGATCGTCAGACCACGATCGCGGCGCAATAGCTTCCAGCTGTACACATCGGTTGCCACCACCAGCGCATCGATGAGTCGATCGTGCGCGCCGGGCTCGGCCGGCAATTCGGCGCCGAAGACCTCGTCTACCCACCTGCGGTGCAGGGCGCGTCCGTCGCTGCACATCAAACGCGCCCGCGGATCGTTGTCCTCTTCAGCCAGCAGGCCTAGAACCATGTCGCCGCGATTCTCGTAGTGCTTGATCAGCACGGTCAATGCCTGTGCCGGTTCGCCCGGCGGTGCCGTCCGCTCGGCCAGTGTGTTCTGCCTGACCTGCGACCAGGTGGCATCGAGGAGCCCTTCTCGAGTGCCGAAGTGGCGCAGGACGGTTTTGACGGTAACGCCGGCGCGATCGGCAACCGCGCCCAGCGTGATGCTCAGCGACCGTTCCGCCTCCACCGCGGCCAGGGATGCCGCCAGGATTGCCTCGCGAGTCGCTTGCGTCGCATCCCTGCGCGCTCGCATTTCGTACCGCCGCGTTTTCGTGTCCATACCGATGTACATCAAATCACAATTTAATGTCACCTGCAATGGACATCAAAGTGCGGGGCAGAGGGTGCTGAGGACAGGTGGACTGAGCGGCTTACGGCGTCTTGAGGAATACGTCGTTGAAGGTCACGGTACGCAGTTTGCGTTCCCGGATGATGTCGACCAGCTGCGGGTAGACGTGGGTGACCGGCAGGTGGTTGAGGTGCCCGATCACGATGTTCTGTGGCGTGAAGTACTGGTCGGCCATCTTCACGATGTATTCCTCGGTGATCAACGTCGAATCCGAGAGCGATCCCGACCACAGGACAGGCACGCTGTACCCGAGGTCCGCGGCCACCGCGTCAACGGCGGCGTTGTGCTTGGCATACGGCGGGCGCCAATACGGTTTGGCGCCAATGCCGTAGGTCTTCTTGAGGAATTCGTCGTTTCGGGTGAGCTGTTTGGCGATCTCGCCTTTGGAGATCGTGGTGCAGTCGGGATGCGACCAGGTGTGGTTGCCGAGTTCGATCTGCCCGGATTCGACCAGCGGCCGAAGCATCGCGAGGTTGTCGGTCCACGAGTCGTAAATCCCGTTGACGAAAAAGGTCAGCCGGATGCCGGTGTCCTTGGCGAGCTGGGTGTAGGCGCGCACGACTTCGCTACTGGTGCCGTCGTCGACCGTCAGGGCAAG
>JAVROZ010000374.1:0-2721 GCA_032162485.1 Mycobacterium sp. | reverse complement strand
GGCCGGTTTGCCAAGACGTATTGGAAGCTGGTGTCGGCCACCGGGATGGACGCCGGCAATGACATCCACCTGGAGTTACGCGGCGCCGATGACCGCGTCCTGGCCAACATCAGCTCAACCAACGACGCGCCCGCCGTGGTCACCCTCACCGATGACACCGGACGACTGGTGGCCCGAAGCACCCGCGAGAAGACTCTGCTGCTGAAGGTCAAGCACCCGGACAGACTGGTCGTGCACGACGCCGACGACCGTGTCTGCGCCCAGATCGAGACCGAGAACGACAGCCCGTGGCCAATACGGAACGAGGCCGAAGAGATTCTCGGTGAACTGCTCGCCGGTGAGCCGGGGCCGTCGCTGTCGCCCCGCTGGTACACCTGGGTGGATCCCCAATGGGCGATGTCGGATGCCACCTACGCCCGAGGACAGCACCTAGGGATTCGGCGGGTTACGCAGTACAGCGCGGCGCTGAGCGGGCCCTCGCCGCCGCTCCCGTTGACGCTGTTGCCCCTCATCAGCGGCCTGACCTACTGAACGGCGAAAATTCAACCCGGCCCGGCGGGAAGTACATCTCTTGGCTCACCGTGCACACCAGGTCGCCGTTGCGGTTGAACATCGTTCCACTCGCAAGCGCGACCGAGTCCGCACTGCTCGGTGAAGACCGTTCGTAGAGAAGCCAATCGGAGAGCACCGCCGGTGCGTGGAACCAGACCGAATGGTCACGTTGCGCCGATTCCCCGACGCTGCCGCGAGCCGCGAATGCCGGCTCGGTCAACGTCACCGCCGAGAAGTAGGCCACCAGACTCGCGGTCAGGACCGGATCCTGCGGAACGTCCCCGTCTGGTCGCCACCAGATCCTCGACCGTGCCGGAGGAGCGTTCTGTTCGTCGATGATGCGACGTTCGAACCAGCGCAGGCTTGCATAGCGGCCCTGGCTGCTCTCGCCGGATTCGGCCAGGTGCGGGGCCGCCCACGGCAACGATTCCGGAGCGGGCGCCGGCGGAATCGGTGGCTGGTAGACGATCTGAGCCGACGCTGGATCGGGAACCTTGAACGACGACATCGCTTCCAGCAGGATTTTGCCCTCTTGGCGTGCGGTGACCCGGCGAGCCGAGAATGTCCGGCCTTCCTGAAGTTCGACCACTTCAAAATCCACCGGCCGACGGGAATCGCCCGGCCGCAGGAAGTACGTGTGCACACTGTGCGGTGCTCGTCGCGGCGCGGTGTGACTCGCAGCCAACAATGCTTGAGCGGAGATGTGACCACCCAGAATGTGGTTCGCCGGTGCCGGCAGTTGCTGCCCGACGAAAAGCCATTCACCGATCCTGGCGAGTTCCATGGTCGCAAGCACATCGCCGAACGAGGAGGACATCGGGACCCGGCTCACGCGCTGAGGCGCCGATAGCGCTGCAGCCGCCGTAGCCCTCGCTCCGAAGGCGCGGCGGCCGGTCGCACCGACTTCTCGAGTTTTATTCGCACGTCCTCGCAGTCCAGATTCATTCCTATCGCGACCAAAGAGTTGGGAACGGCCCGCGCCGGCGCTTTCCTGATATCGATTGCACTGCCTACCAGATTGACGACGTAGGTCCTGACGCCCGCTCGCTGCCGCACTGCCACGACGCCTTTGAGGCGGTACACGCCGGACGGCGGTTGTTCGAGAAGGTCCAATAGCGCTTCGGCGTCGACGCATCCGGTGCTGCTCACGGTGACGGCATCCGCCCTGACGTGGTCGTGCGCGTGATCGGAGTCCAGCAACAGCTCCCGAAATGACAGCTGCCCGGCATCCTCGGGGGTCGCGGAGGTGGCCCAGGTCTCCGAGGCGTCAAAGAGCAGCGCGGGGTCGACCCGACCACCTGTTGTGCCCACCACCTGCACCTGTGGGTTGCGTTGTGACACGCGCTGTTGAACGCGTCGGACCACCGCCGAGCGGTCGTTTTCGGGAACCTGGTCGAGTTTGTTGACCACGATCAGCGACGCCGCGCCGTACCGCGCGGGAGGCAGTTGGGTGCAGTCGACGGTGTCGAAGTGGTTCGCAGCGTCGACCACATCGACAAGCCCGCCGGCTCGCACCCCGACGACTTCACTGAAGCCAATGATCCGCGCGATCGCCACCGGGTCGGCCAGTCCACTGGCCTCGACAATGATCGCGTCCAGGCGTCGCGCCGGGTCGGCGAGCTTCCGCAGCGCGTCTTCGAGCCCGCCGCCGTCGGGCAGGCAGCAGATGCATCCCCCGGCGATCGACGCCGGCTCGTCGATTTGGCCGGCCACCAGCCCGGCATCAACGTTGAGTTCCCCGAAGTCGTTGATTATTACGCCGATTCGCGTATCGGGACAGCGCAACAGGTGATTGAGCAGCGTTGTCTTGCCGGCTCCCAGATGACCGGTGAGCGCGATGACAGGTATCCCCCCTGGCGATCCTGACAAAGCCCGCTCCCCACGTCGACATCCAATGATCCGAGGCTAACCGGCACGCGGCAAACTCCCGGAAGGGCCCGTGCAGCGCGCCGGTGAGCTGGCCGGGAGCTGGCCGGTGCCATGGCCTCCGGACCATGCTGATTTCGTGGGCATCGCCGCCCGTGCCGTAGGCTTTGCGGCGATTTGTGAAAGCTGACGCGCACCCTCTGGTGCTCAACCACCGAACGGACCGAAGCAAGTGATCATCGGAATACCACGCGAGTCCACCTCCGGTGAGACGCGCGTCGCCGCCACGCCGCAGACCGTCGG
>JAVROZ010000373.1:0-3151 GCA_032162485.1 Mycobacterium sp. | reverse complement strand
GTCCGCCCGAAGCTTTGACCTGGTCATCGGTGCCGACGGCCTGCATTCCAATGTGCGCAAGCTGGTCTTCGGCCCCGAGGAGCGCTTCATCAAGAGGCTGGGGACGCACGCGGCTATTTTCACCGTCCCCAACTTCTTGGAGCTGGACTTCTGGCAGACGTGGCATTACGGGGACGCCAGCATGGCCGGGGTGTACAGCGCGCGCAATAACACCGAGGCCCGGGCCATGTTGGGCTTCATGGACACCGAGCTGCGGATCGACTTCCGTGACACCGAAGCCCAATTCGCTGAGGTGGAACGGCGGATGGCCGACGACGGTTGGGTACGCCCGCGGCTCCTGCAATACATGCGGTCCGCGCCGGATTTCTACTTCGACGAAATGTCGCAGATCGTGATGGATCACTGGTCGATCGGGAGGGTGGCTCTCGTCGGTGACGCCGCATACTGCTGCTCGCCGCTCTCGGGCCAAGGGACCAGCGTCGCCCTGCTGGGTGCCTACATCCTGGCCGGCGAGATCAAAGCGGCAACCCTGCACGACGGCGTCGACCACGGCTTAGCCTTTACCAACTACTTCAAGCGGTTTCAGGCCTACACCAAGCGCACCCAGTTTCTGGCGACCGACAACATTCCGGGCGGTGCGCCCATATCGCAGGAGCAGTTCGAGGCCATCATCAATTCGATCACGCTGCTGAATTACTGAGGCGCCGGAAGGCCCAGCGGGAAGGTTCCCGCGGCTTCATGCGTTGATAACCTCGTGCGTCTTTCTGTGCTTGACCTCGTGCCGGTGCGTACCGACCAGTCGACTTCGGATGCGCTGGCGGCGACGGTGTCGCTCGCCCAGACCGCCGACCGACTCGGTTACACGCGCTACTGGATAGCCGAACACCACAACATGCCGTCGGTGGGCGCCACCAGTCCGCCGGTGCTGATCGCCTACCTCGCCGCGCAGACTGCGCAAGTGCGTCTCGGGTCCGGTGGAGTGATGCTGCCCAACCACGCGCCGCTGGCGGTGGCCGAGCAATTCGCCCTGCTGGAGGCCGCCGCGCCGGGGCGTATCGACCTCGGCATCGGCCGTGCGCCCGGCTCCGACCCGGTCACCTCGTACGCGCTGCGTGCCGGCCGAGACGATCGCGACATCGAGAATTTCCCCGAATATCTCGATGACGTGGTTGCGCTGATGGGAGCCCGCGGTGTGCGGGTGCCGCTGCGCTCGGGGGATTACACGCTCAAGGCGACCCCCGCTGCGGCCAGCGAACCGCGGCTGTGGCTGCTCGGGTCGTCGATGTACTCCGCACACCTGGCCGCGGCCAAGGGCTTGCCGTACGTATTCGCCCATCACTTCTCCGGTAAGGGCACCGAGGAGGCGCTGGACTACTACCGGTCGCACTTTCGGCCCAGTGATCTGACTTCCGAGCCGGTGACCTTCCTGACGGTGAACGCCGTCGTGGCCGAAACACAGGACGAGGCAACGGCATTGGTCTTGCCGAACCTGCAGATGATGGCGCGGCTGCGCACCGGGCAACCGCTGGGACCGGTGCAACTCGTCGAAGAGGCAAGCCAGGCCACGCTCACCCCGCAAGAGCAGCACATCGTGGACGGTGGGCTTGCGCGGGCCGTCGTCGGCACGCCCGATGAAGCCGCTCAACAACTGCGGACCCTCGCTGAACGGTTTGATGTCGACGAGGTGATGGTGCACCCGGTCGCATCGGCCCATCGCGGCACCGACCCAGCGACCGGACCCGCCCGGGTCGCCACGCTGGAGCTGTTGGCGAAGGAGCTGTTCTAGGCCAGATGGCGGCGACCCGCTGCGCCCGGCTTCGCCGCGCTTGCGATCACCGCGGCCAGATGGCGGCGACCCGCTGCGCCCGGCTTCGCCGCGCTTGCGATCACCGCTAGTCGGTAAGGCTCGCTTGCGGCGTCGTGCTGACAGCGGGATCAGGCGCGTGGGTGCTGATCCAGTGCGGTAGGTCGTTGGCCGGCAGCGGTGGAGTGTGCACGAAACCCTGAGTGATGCAGCACCCGTACTGGCGTAGCGCTGCCAACGTCAGTTCGTCTTCGACTCCTTCCGCGACGAGGTCTGCGCCGAGGCTTTCGGCCAACGCCACGGTGGACCGCACGATGGCCACCGAGCGCGGGTCTTGGGCAAGGCGTGCCACGAATACCTTGTCCAGCTTCAGCTCATCGACCGAAACATCCTGCAGGCGAGCCAAAGACGACCATCCGGTGCCGTAGTCGTCCAAAGAGATCCGGACGCCGAGGCGCTGTAGTGCGGCGACGGTACTACGGGACCGCGCCGAATCGACGAGCGTGCTTTCGGTGATCTCGATGATCAGCGCTTCGGCGGGCAGGCCGTGGGTCTGCAGCAACTTCTCAATCGTCCCGACGAGGTCGAGATCGAGCAGGTTTGTCGTCGACAGGTTCACCGCGACGGTCAGCGGCACGCCCTGGTCGCGCCAGGACCGGGTCTGTTCGAGGGCGAGGTTGACTGTTCGATTGGCGATCTTGCGCATCAGACCGGCGCGTTCGGCGCCCGGCAGGAACTCCTCCGGCAGCAGTAACCCGCGGCTCGGATGGTGCCAGCGCAACAGCGCCTCGACGCTGTGGACACTGCCGTCGCTGGCGTTGATCTTAGGTTGGTAGTGGCACGTCAGCTCGTTGTCCTCGGTGAGCGCGGTGCGGAGTTCCTCAATCAGGTTGGGGTCGTTGTCGCGATACAGCTCGAAGCTCGATTCGTACACGGCGA
Source organism: Mycobacterium sp. (assembly GCA_032162485.1). Taxonomy (GTDB): domain Bacteria; phylum Actinomycetota; class Actinomycetes; order Mycobacteriales; family Mycobacteriaceae; genus Mycobacterium. Next base: position 408 of record JAVROZ010000373.1, on the reverse strand, counting down.
TCTTGCTTTTGGCGGTATTTGCGTGCGGCAACGCCATCTCGGCGAGGTTCAACAAATCCTGCGGATGGTCGCAGTGGTCGGGGTACAACGCGATAGCGATGCGGCCGTCGACCTGAAGGGTTATCGGGTCCAGCGCGAACGGTTCAGCTAACGCCTCGAGCAGTCGACCCGCCTGAGCCCGCGCGGCGATGAGGTCCGCACCGTCGGCGAGCAGGATCGCGAATTCGACCTCGCCCGCGCGGGCAAGTAGGTCTTCGCGACGTACGTTATGGGACAAGCGATTTGCGATTTGGCACAACAGCTCATCAGCGAAGTGATGCCCGACCGATTCGTTGATTTCGCGAAACTCGTGCAGCTGCAACAACAGCAGTGCCCGACGAGCCGGCGTCCTGATTGTCAACGGGGGTC
>JAVROZ010000372.1:0-4566 GCA_032162485.1 Mycobacterium sp. | reverse complement strand
AGCTTCGGATTGGCCTGGCGGGTAAGTGTATTCAACCCCGTCAGCGTCGCACCCAGGTCGTCACCGTGACCGCGCAGGCCTTCGGATAGGGCGCTCAGCGTGCCGTTCAATTCAATGGGGTCGATTTTGTGCAGCAGGTCGATGAGCGACTGGAACAACGTGTTGACTTCCAACTGCACCGCGGTCGCTTCCAGCTGCGCGCCCGAACGCAGGGATGTCTTCACTTTGTCGTCCTTGGGCGCAACGAATTCCACCGACTTGGCGCCGAAGATGGTGTTTCCGGCGATGTGCACCGTCGCGTTGGCCGGGATATAGCGCATCTCACCGCTGTTGATGGCGAGCTTAAGGCGCGCCTGGTCATTGCTATAGGTGATGTCTTCGACCTTGCCGACCTGGATGCCCCGGAATTTGACCTTGGCACCGGTCTCCATCACTAGGCCGGCGCGCGGCGACATGACAGTGACGGGTTCGGTCGAGGTGAACGCCGCCGTGTAGGACAGGTAGGTCAGGACCAGCGCCGCTACCAGCAGTGCAGCGAGGATCGCCGCGGCCACCCGGCCGGCGGTCTTTCGTGGTCCTGTCTCTGCCATCGCCGTTAACCCGAGAGATTGAAGTTGCCGGACGAGCCGTAAACGGCCAGTGAGATGAGCAGGGTAATGACCACGACGACGATCAGCGAGGTGCGCACCGCCTGACCGACCGCGATACCCACACCCACCGAACCACCGCTGGCGTTATAGCCGTAATAGGTATGCACCAGCATCACGGCGATCGACATCGCGATCGCCTGCAGGAAAGACCACAACAGGTCCGACGGGATGAGGAACGTGTTGAAGTAGTGGTCGTAGAGGCCCGCTGACTGGCCGTTGATGAACACGGTGGTGAAGCGGGCCGCGAAGAAGGCGGCGAGCACCGAAAGCGAATACAGCGGAACGATTGCCACCAGGCCCGCGATCAATCGGGTGGACACCAGGTACGACACCGAGTGCACCGCCATACATTCGACGGCGTCGATCTCTTCGGAAACCCGCATCGCCCCCAGTTGGGCGGTGGCGCCGGCGCCGATGGTGGCCGCCAGCGCAATGCCTGCGATCACCGGCGCAACCACGCGGACGTTGAGAAAGGCCGAGAGGAATCCGGTGAGCGCCTCAATACCGATATTGCCCAGCGACGAATAACCCTGCACCGCGATGACCCCACCGGAGGCCAGCGTCAGGAACGCCGCCACCCCGACCGTGCCACCGATCATGACCAGCGCACCCGCGCCCAGCGTCATCTCGGCGATGAGGCGAATGGTCTCCTTGCGGTAGCGCGTGAGGGCGTTGGGGACGTAGCGCATCGTTTCGCCGTAGAACAGCGCCTGCTCGCCAAAGCTGTCGACCGGTTGCTGGAACCTCGAGAAGAAGTTGCGTACGCGAAAGGTGATGTCGTAGCTCATCGCATTTTCACCATCGCTCGCCCGTCACCATCTGTTACTTCGCCGAGATTCTGACGCCGATGGCGGTCATGACCACGTTGATGACGAAAAGGCAGATGAACGCGTAGACGACGGTTTCGTTGACCGCGTTCCCGACGCCCTTCGGCCCGCCCTTGACGGTCAGGCCGCGATAGCACCCGACCAACCCGGCCATCACACCGAACAGGAGCGCCTTGACTTCGGCGAGGATCAGCTCCCGCAGCCCGGTCAGCACCGTCAGTCCGTTGATGAAGGCGCCGGGGTTGACGCCCTGCAGGAAGACCGAGAATGCGTAGCCGCCGGATAGGCCGATCAGACACACCAGGCCGTTGAGCAACAACGCAACCAGCGTGGACGCCAAAACCCTTGGCACCACCAATCGCTGGATGGGGTCGATGCCGAGCACCCGCATCGCGTCGATCTCCTCGCGGATGGTGCGCGCCCCCAGGTCCGCGCAGATCGCGGTGGCCCCCGCACCCGCCACCACCAGCACGGTAACGATGGGACCCAACTGGGTGATGGTGCCGAATGCTGTTCCGGCACCGGACAGGTCGGCGGCGCCGATCTCGCGCAGCAGAATGTTCAGGGTGAATGCGACCAGCACGGTGAACGGGATGGAGACCAACAGCGTCGGCACCAGGGAAACCCGCGCGACCATCCAGGTTTGATCGAGGAACTCCCGGAATTGAAACGGCCGCCTGAAAGCGGCACGTGCGGTCTCGATCGCCATCTCGAAAAACCCGCCGACGGCCCGAGCCGGCACGGCCATACGCTGCAGCAACCCGGGTCCCCCAATCTGTTGCTCGTGGCGAGTCGTTCATTGCCCTGAACACACCGTTGGATGACTCGTTGCTTGGTGTGAGCCGGCTCATAGTAACTAGAACAAGTTCCTGGTGTCGATGAACCATCAAATATTTTGCGGCAAATATGCCTAGCTGGTATTTCATCTATATCTGGGGCAGCACGGTTGGCCCTCGGCAGCGCGTCAACCGCCTTCAACCCGGCCCGCGCTGGCCGTCAACCCATTACTCCGGTGGCGGCGAAATTGACGTCCGGGTCACGGCCAGCAAAGTAGCCCTGCAACGTCGTACTCAATTGGCCGGGATCCCAGGCCGAAGTATCCGCGTCGAACTGGTGCTCCACGGTCGGTGCGGCAACCAATGTCACCCGCGGGCCGTACACGATGAACACCTGGCCGTTGACTTCTGCGGCCGCCGGCGAGGCCAGGAACTGCACCAGGCTCACTACATGTTCGGGGGACAGCGGGTCGATCTCACCGTCTTCGGGTGCGGCACCGAAAACTTCGGCCGTCATCGCGGTGCGCGCCCGCGGGCAGATGGCGTTGGCGCATACGCCGTAGCGACCCAGCGCCCGTGCCGCCGACAGGGTCAGCGCGGTGATGCCCGCCTTTGCCGCGCCGTAGTTGGCCTGACCGACCGGGCCCACCAGGCCGGCCTCCGATGAGGTGTTGACGATCCGGCCGAAGACGCGCCCGTCCTGGGCCTCTTTGGCTTTGGCACGCCAGTAGGTGGCTGCGTTGCGGGTGAGCAAGAAATGGCCGCGCAGGTGCACGGCGATCACCTGGTCCCAGTCCTCGTCGCTCATGTTGAACAGCATCCGGTCGCGGGTGATGCCGGCGTTGTTCACCACGATGTCAAGTCCACCCAGCCCATCGGCGGTGCTGAGAAGTTCGTCAGCAGTCTCGCGCTGGCTGATGTCGCCGGCCACCGCGATCGCCTTCGAACCGGCGGTGCTGATCTCGTCGATGACGTCGGACGAGTCCAGGCCGGAGGCGATGTCGTTGACGACGACGGTGGCACCCAAGCGGGCCAGGCCGATGGCCTCGGCACGGCCCAGGCCCGCGCCGGCACCGGTAACCACCGCGACCTTTCCGGATAGATCGGTCGCGTTCGTGCTGCTACTCAATTTATGAATACCTCTAGTTTCGGGTTAGTCCTCGCGAAGCAGGGCGGCGCGCGGGCATTCGGCGATCGACTGCTCGGCCAGATCCTCCTGCTCAGCTGGAATCGGATCGGTCTTCACGACGGCATAGTCTTCGTCATCGAGGTCAAAAAGATCCGGCGCGATCCCTAAGCACACAGCGTTGCCTTCGCACCGGTCACGGTCAACTTTCACTCTCACGGCACCCTCCTTGAACCTGGGCTGCAGTTAGGACATACGCCTCGGGCCGAATTCGTTCGCGTGCAGATCAGTATGTCGCAACCCCCTAGGCCTCCCAAAGCATTCAGGCACATCTGAACATACCGTCGCTGGATTCCGAGACTAGAACGTGTTACAACCGGGGGAACGAATGGGTGGCCGTTGGCACGCGTCAGCTGGCCGGTAGCGCCCATCGAATAAACATCGATAAACACAATCGTTCGACCGGAGGCAGCCGCAATGCGCATCAGTTACACCCCTGAGCAGGAGGAGCTGCGTCGCGAACTGCGATCGTACTTCGGCACTTTGATGACGCCGGAGCGCCGCGAGGCATTGAGCTCCGTGCAGGGTGAATACGGCACCGGCAACGTGTACCGGGAGACCGTCGCGCAGATGGGCAAGGACGGGTGGCTCACCCTGAATTGGCCCAAGGAGTACGGCGGCCAGGACCGCACGCCGATGGACTCACTGATTTTCACCGATGAAGCCGCCATCGCGGGTGCTCCGGTGCCGTTCCTGACGATCAACAGCGTGGCCCCTACGATCATGGCTTTCGGCACCGATGAGCAGAAGAAGTTTTTCCTGCCCAAGATCGCCGCCGGAGACCTGCACTTCGCGATTGGCTACTCCGAGCCCAGCGCCGGCACCGACCTGGCCAACCTGCGAACCACGGCGGTCCGCGACGGCGACGACTACGTGATCAACGGCCAGAAGATGTGGACCAGCCTGATCGCCTACGCGGACTGGGTCTGGCTGGCGGTACGCACCAACCCCGAAGCCAAGAAGCACCGCGGCATTTCGATGCTGGTGGTGCCCACCACCGCCGAGGGTTTCTCGTGGACACCGGTGCACACCATGGCCGGACCGGACACCAGCGCCACCTACTACACCGACGTGCGTGTGCCGGTGACCAACCTGATCGGTGAGGAGAACGCCGGCTGGAAGCTGGT
>JAVROZ010000371.1:0-3365 GCA_032162485.1 Mycobacterium sp. | reverse complement strand
TCCTTCTCGGCGGCGCGGCGCTGCGCTCCCGACATCGCCTGCGACTGTGGTGCCGCTACCGGTGGCGCGGGCTTGGCCGCCGAACGGGCGGCGGACTGCAGATACTCGTCGATGCCGCCGGGCAGATTCCGCACCCGGCCATCCAAGATCGCGTACTGCTGATCGGTGCCGCGGTCCCGTGATCAACGCCGGAATCGGGCGCCACGGCCAGGTATATCTCCTGGGGGCCGAGGCCAACAAGTTCGTGTTCGCCAACGCCGATGCGTTCAGCTGGCGAGCGACATTTGAGAATTTGGCGCCCGTCGACGGCCCCACCGCGCTGATCGTCAGCGACGGAGAGGACCACCGCCGGCGACGCAGCGTGGTGGCGCCCGGGTTGCGGCACAGCCAAATTCGGGACTACGTTCCGGCCATGGTGTCCGCTGTCGATGCGATGATCGATGCCTGGCAGCCCGGCCAACGACTGGACCTCTACCAGGAGTTCCGCTCGGCGGTGCGCCGCAGCACAGCCGAGAGTCTGTTCGGCTTACGCATGGCCGCACACGCGGAGTTTCTCGGCGAGCAGTTGCAGCCCCTGCTGCAGCTGACTCATCGACCACCGCAGGTGATGCGACTGCAGCGACGATTCAACTCTCCCGGCTGGCGACGGGCGATGGACGCACGCAGACGTATCGACGATCTGATGGACGCCGAGATCGCTGATGCCCGTGCTCAGCCACGACCCGACGACCACATGTTGACGATGCTGCTCAACGGTAGGTCCGACGAAGGCCAGACGCTGGGCGACAACGAAATTCGCGATCAGATCGTGTCGATGATCACCGCGGGTTACGAGACCACCAGCGCCGCCCTGGCCTGGGCGGCCTACACGCTGCTGACCCTGCCCGGAGCATGGGATACCGCCGCCGCCGAGGTGGACCGCACGCTGGGCGGCAGGGCGCCGGGCGCGCAGGACCTCCCGGCCCTCACTTACCTCAACGGCGTTGTGCACGAAACACTTCGGTTGTACTCGCCGGCGGTGATCTCGGCTCGCCGGGTGATACGCGACGTGCAGTTCGACGGGCGACGCATTCGGGCCGGACGGATGATCATCTTCAGCGCGTACGTGACCCATCGCACAGCTGAAATATGGTCCGCGCCAACCGAATTCCACCCGCAACGGTGGGATCCCGCGGCGCCGGAATACCGGAAACCGGCACCCCACGAGTTCATCCCGTTCAGTGGCGGACTACACCGGTGCATCGGCGCGGTCATGGCCATCACCGAGATGACGGTGATGCTTGCCCGGCTGGTCGCCAGGGCCGAACTTCGATTGCCCGCTCAGCGTATCCGCGCGGCGAACTTTGCCGCCCTGCGCCCGAAGCCGGGCCTGACGGTGGAAGTCAGGGCATCAGTGCCAGCGCAGTAGCACCAGTTCAGTGCAGAATCCCGGACCCATCGCAAGCATCAAGCCGGGACTTGAGCTGGGTGGCCGCTTTTCGATGGTGTCGCGCAGGATGTGCAGGACCGACGACGACGACAGATTGCCGATCTCGCCGAGGGAGCGCCAGGTCAGCTCGAGCGCCTCCGGAGGCAGGTCGAGACTGTTGGTGACCGCGCTGATCACTTTAGGCCCTTCAGGGTGGCTCACCCAGGCGCCGATGTCGCTCCTCGTCAGCTCGTGGGCGGCGAGAAATCCGTCGACGTCGTCGGGCAGGTGCCGCTCGATCAAGTCGGTCAGCTCTGGAGAAAGGCGCAGCTGAAGGCCGCGCGGGCCCACGTCCCAGCCCATGATGTGCAGCGACTCGGGGTAGAGACGACTGCGGGAATCGATGATGTCCGGTCCGGCCGCGCGAATCCGTTCGGCACGCCGGTCGCCAACGGCTACCACTGCGGCCGCGCCGTCTCCGAGGAGCGCCGTTCCGACCAGGCCCGACACCGTCGGTTTGACGGCTGGATGGGTGAGCGATCCGAGCTCGACGGAGATCAGGACCGCGACGTCGTCGGGTGCGCCGCGCAGATAATCGTGCAGACGAGCCACTCCCGCCGCGCCCGCCACACAACCCAGGCCGAACAACGGCATCCGACGCACATCCGGGCGTAATCCCAATTGTCCGGCGATGCGGGCGTCCAGCGATGGAACCGCCACGCCGGTGACCGTCGTGGTGGCGATCATGTCGATGTCTTGCGGCTGAAGACCCGCCTCGTCGAGCGCACCTATAAGCGCCTCGACGCCGAGATCGACCGCCTTCTCAATGAAGATCTCGTTTGCGTCGCCGAAGTCAGTCAGCGACGAATACTGCTCCAGCGGCAGCGCAAAATGCCGGTTATTCACTTTTGCGGCGGCGTGCAGGCGCCGAACGATCTCTTCGTGCTCTTGCAGCCCGGGCAGCGCGACGATCATGTCGGTGATCTCGCTCTGACTGTATCGATGTGGCGGCAAAGCACCGAAGACACCTGCGACGACGCTCATGCCATAACCCCTGATTACTCGTTTATCGGGGGCTTGCCCGCCCGCATATGCTCCCTAAAACCCAAAGTTTAAACGCGTTTAGGAAGTCTGGCAAAGAAGCGCCTTATTCAACATATGTAGTATTTGTTGCCGAAGTCACACCAATTATCCTTGACGCGTTGAATTCTCATCTTCACCGGCTTGCCCGTCGTCGCGATTGAGCGCCATCGCGATGAGCGCCTCAGGACTCAGTGAGTCGATGACGTCATCGGCGAAAGTTGTTCGAGACGGCGGCGTTTCGGTCTGACCGGCCAGCAGCAGCAACTTGTTCAGCAGGCCGGTCCGTCGAAGTTCCTGGACAGGAATGTTCCGCAGCACAGACCAGATTCTCTCATCGTCGGATTCCTTGCGCTGGCTGCGGAAGAGCTGTTGGCCAAGATAACGCGCCAGTTCCGCTGCAGTGGGATAATCGAATATCAGCGTGCGCGGCAGCGGTAATCCGGTAGCGGTTTGCAGCCGGTTGCGCAGTTCGACGCCGGTCATTGACCCGAACCCCAGGTCTTGGAAAGCCCGCTCGGCATCGATGTCGCGGCCGCCGGCGTGGCCCAAGACAACGGCGGCATGCGCGCGCACCAATTCGAGAAGGTCGCGGTGCCGTTCGTCGGGATCCAGGCCCGCGAGGCGGTCCCACAAGCCGACTTCGGTGTCCACGTGGTCGGCGGTTGCCGGGCCGCCGCCACTCAGCCAGAACCGTTGCCGCACAAACCCATATGTGGGCAACTCAACCCGGTTGGCCTGCACACCCGCGAAGATCGCTGCCCAGTCCACGCCGACGCCCACGGTGAACAGCTGGGCGACCGCTGTCAGCAGCGACTCGACCTCACGACCGTCCCTGTCCAGCAATGCCTGCGCGGCTGTCAATCCCGCATGGGGG
>JAVROZ010000370.1:0-2904 GCA_032162485.1 Mycobacterium sp. | reverse complement strand
GCGCCTTGTGATAGCCGGCGTCTTCGCGGTCCAGCGCGCTTGCGGGCCGTGTCATCGAGTTCCCTTATCGCCGTAGCTTGCGCGGAACGCCGCGAGATTGCTAGTCAGGCTATCCCACCGATGCCCCGCCAGCCTGTCGTGTCACCAACCGCGGAACAACTCAGCTCACAGACCCAGCAGCTCCTCCGCATTGCGGTGGCTGATGCGGGCCCGGTCCTGCTCACTGAGGGGCAGATTGTCGAGGAACACCCGCGCCGCGCGCATGGAGCCGAATGGATGGTCGGTAGAGAATGCCACCCGGTCGGCCCCGACTTGGGTGACCAGGTTTGCGTAGGTCGGCCCGTCGTTGAAGTTGGCGAACGTGTAGTGCAGGTTCTTTCTGAGGTAGGAACTGATCGGGTGGTTCAGGCCGGTCAGTTCGGGCTTCAGCGTGGCGTCGAAGCGCGGCATCATGAACGGGATCGCTTCGCCCATGTGCCCGATGATCACCTGCAGATCGGGGTGCCGGTCGAACACGCCGCCGAGAATGATGCGCAGTACATGGGTGGCGGTGTTGATGTGCCAACCCCATCCCACGGTCGCCAGCGCGAAGGTCACTTCTTCGGAAAACCCGGCATAGCAGGACTCGATGACCGCCGGCGGCGGGATCGTCGGGTGCAGGTAAATCGGCGCCCGCAGGGCGGCGGCGCGTTCCAGAACCGGTTCGAAGTGCGGGTCGTCGAGGTAGACGCCGCGGCAGTGGCCGTTGACCACCGCGCCCACAAAGCCGTAGCTACGCACCGCCCGCTCCAGCTCCTCGGCCGCCGCATCGGGCTCACTGATGGGCAACGTGGCGAACCCGGCCAGCCGGTCGGGGTATTTCTGCACCGCCGCGGCAAGTTCGTCGTTGCACTCGCGGGCCAGGTGCACGGCGTTGGGTCCGTCCAATTGCTCCACGCCCGGGGCGGCCAACGACAGCACCGCGAGGTCGATGCCGGCGTCGTCCATCGCCGCGATGCGCCCGTCCCCGAGGTCTGCCAGTGCCTCGGCCAGGGCTGGACGGGATTTGTGCCAACTGCCCGGCCCATTGAGGAATTTGGTTGTGGCGTAATGCTCTTCGAGGGCAATGGTCCGCATGGTCAGGCCTCCAGAACTCGAGCGGCTGCGGTCCAACGCGGCAGTTCGTCGCGATGGCCGGCCAGCCGGATGGTCTTGCTGTATCCGTACTCGGCCAGGGTTTCCTGGGCGTGTTCGCGTCCGAAGCCGCTGTGTCCAACACCGCCGAATCCGGATCCGACGGCGACCCGGACGTAATTGTTGACGAATACGGCTCCGGCTCTGATCTGTCGGCTCACCCGCAGCGCCCGGTCGGCGTTTTGGGTGAAAACGCCCGCGACCAAGCCGAATTGGGTGCAGTTGGCGATCCGGACCGCCTCGTCCTCATCGGCGAACGGAATCAAAGTGACGACCGGGCCGAAGATCTCTTCCTTGGCCACTCGCATGTCCGGGGTGACGTCGGTGAACACGGTTGGCGCGACATAGAAGCCGTCGGCCAACCGGGGATCGTCGGGCAGCGGCGCCTGGGCGGCGATACGTGCGCCCTCGGTGACGCCGATGTCGAGGTAGTTCAGGACGCGATGCTGTTGGGCCCGGGTGACCAGCGGCCCGACGTCGGTGCCCGGCGCGGCGCCGTCACCCACCTTCAGGCGTTGGACGGCGGCGGTGTACTTCGCCGCGAATGACTCGAAGATGTTGTCCTGCAGCAGTATTCGTGAAGACGCCGTGCAGGCTTCGCCTTGATTGAAGAAGCCGCCGTCGATGGCCGCCTCGAGCGCTCGGGTGATGTCGGCGTCGTCGAAGACCAGCAGCGGGTTCTTGCCGCCGAGTTCCATCAGCGTCGGGGTGAGGTTGTCGGCAGTGGTGCGCAGGACGGACGTCGCGGTTGTCGGTGATCCGGCGAAGGAGACCTTGCCCACCAGCGGGTGCCCGGCCAGAGCCGCCCCCACCGCACCGCCGCCGGGTACCGCGTGGACGAGGTCTTCAGGTAGCACCGAGTTGATCAGTTCAACCATCCGCAGGACCACCGACGGCGTCTGCTCCGGCGGCTTCAGCACGATCGCATTGCCCACCGCCAGAGCCGGGGCGGTCTTGCCTGCGGTGTGGATGGGCGGCCAGTTGAACGGCACTATGCCCGCGATCACGCCGTAGGGCTCCAAGGTCGTCACGTCGAACACCGGGCCGTAGTCGCGCGCCTGGCTGGGCAGCACCTCGACCACGCTGGCGAAGTACTCGAAGATCGTGATCGCCGCTTCGACATCGAATTGCCGGGCCTGGCTGACGGGCTTGCCCATCTCCAGCGATTCCAGTGCGGCGATCTCGTCGGCGTGGGCGCGAATGACGTCGGCGACCCGGCGCAGGTGCCGTCCGCGCTCACGGGCGGGGCGCTGCCGCCATTCCAGTTGAGCGGCGTGTGCCGCTCGTACGGCCCCGTCCACCTGGTCCGGCCCGCCGCCTTGGATCAGCACTACTGGTTGACCGGTAGCAGGGTTTTCGACGACGAACTGGTCGTCGTCGGATTGCGAGGACCAGCGGGTCCGTGTGACGTCCACTCGGGCGAAAGTACGCCGAGCCGCGCCATCACGGCTAGCGAAATTAATTGATAGTAGGCATCACAGATTGTGATAATGGCTGCGTGGAGCTACGTCAGCTGGAGTATTTTCTTGCCGTCGCCGACAACTTGAGCTTCACTCGCGCGGCCCGGCGGCTGCATGTTGTGCAATCGGGTGTTTCCGCGACAATCCGGGCGCTGGAGCGGGAACTCGGCGCCTAACTGTTTGTCCGCGGTCCAGGGGGAGCGCGGCTGACGCTCGCCGGGGAAGAGCTGCGACCTCACGCTCGCGCGACCATCGATGCCGCGCGCGCCGC
>JAVROZ010000369.1:0-2954 GCA_032162485.1 Mycobacterium sp. | reverse complement strand
AGCCGTGGAATCGCAGGTGCAGATACACCAGCTGAGAAATGTCGTCGACCATCTGCTTGGAGTACTTCAGCGCGCGCAGGCGCTTGCGGACCATCTTGGCGCCGAGCACCTCGTGATGGTGGAAGCTCACCCCGCCGTTGGGTTCGTGCTTGCGGGTTCCGGGCTTGCCGATGTCGTGCAGCAGAGCGGACCAGCGCAACACCAGATCGGGTCCGTCATCCTCCAGGTCGATCGCTTGACGCAGCACCGTCAGTGAATGCTGATAGACGTCCTTGTGCTGGTGGTGTTCGTCGATGGCCATCTGCATGCCGCCGACCTCGGGCAGCACCACCTCACCCATCCCGGTCTGCACCAGCAGGTCGATGCCGGCCACTGGATCCTTGCCGAGCAGCATCTTGTCCAGTTCGGCGGCGACCCGCTCGGCGCTGATGCGCCCCAGCTGCGGCGCCATCTGCTCGATCGCGGTTCGCACCCGCGGCGCGACGGTGAAGCCGAGTTGCGAGACGAACCGCGCGGCGCGCAGCATGCGCAGCGGATCGTCACCGAACGACACCTCCGGGGGTGCCGGGGTGTCGAGCACCCTGGCGCGCAGCGCCGCCAGACCGCCCAGCGGATCGAGGAAGTCGCCGAGGCCGGTGGCGACGATGCGGACCGCCATCGCGTTGACGGTGAAGTCGCGGCGCACCAGATCGTCCTCGAGGCGATCCCCGAAACGCACCTCCGGATTACGCGACACCTGGTCGTAGGTGTCGGCGCGGAAGGTGGTGATTTCCAGGCGGTGCTTACCCTTGCCGACGCCGACTGTGCCGAATTCGATGCCGGTATCCCAGAGCGCGTCGGCGAATGGCCGCACGATCTTCTGCACCTGCTCCGGGCGTGCATCGGTGGTGAAGTCCAGATCCGAGCTCAGCCGGCCCAGCAGCGCGTCCCGCACCGACCCACCGACCAGATACAGCTGGTGATCGGCGGCGGCGAACGCTGCCCCAAGCTCGCCCAGCAACGACGCGTACTGGTGCAGCGCGACCGCGGCGGAGGTCAGCAGCTCAGCATCCTGGGTGGGTTCAGCCACGTTCGGTCAGCGTAGTCGGGTTCGACGGGTGACCCAGCCCACGTCCTGGCAACTTGGATTTCTGGTGTGCCTCCGCGGCTTCCGGTGTGTGTCGAGGGTGGGCGCGCCGGCGAACATTCCGCCCGCGCCGGACCCGGAAGGCGGGGCCAGGCCCCAGGCAAAACGGGCGCGTCCGATTCAGGGGCTTCTGTGACGGCTGCGCACAGGGCGACTGAAGTGATCAAAGGGGCACCCGGACGGCGAGTGCGTCCTGAAGACCGGCCCGTGCCAGCTAATATCGCTTGGGTGTCGGAGGGCGAACAGGCTAAACCACGTAGACGCCGGGGCCGGCGTCGCGGTCGTGGCGATTCGCGTTCCGCGGAAAAGAATACGGAGGGCCAGCCGACCGGCAACACGGCACCGAGCCCGGCGACGGCGGCCAAGCGCCGGGCACCGCAACGTCGTGGCACCGATCGCATGCGCACCGTGCACGAGACCTCCGCTGGAGGCCTGGTCATCGATGGAATCGATGGGCCCCGCGAATCACAGGTCGCGGCCCTGATCGGGCGCATCGACCGGCGCGGCAGGATGCTGTGGTCGTTGCCCAAGGGACACATCGAGATGGGCGAGACTGCCGAGCAGACCGCCATTCGTGAAGTCGCCGAGGAGACCGGGATCAACGGCGGCGTGCTGGCCGCCCTCGGACGCATCGACTACTGGTTCGTCACCGATGGCCGCCGAGTGCACAAGACCGTGCACCACTATTTGATGCGGTTCCTTGGCGGGGAGCTGTGCGACGAAGATGTGGAGGTGGCCGAGGTGGCGTGGGTGCCGATCCGGGAGCTGCCGTCCCGGTTGGCATATGCGGACGAACGCCGCCTGGCCGAAGTCGCCGACGAACTGATCGACAAACTGCAAAACGACGGCGAAGAGGCGCTTCCGCCGCTGCCGCCCAGTTCACCGCGGCGACGGCCGCAGACCCATTCCCGTACCCGGCACGCCAACGAACACGATCCGGGCAAGAAGAACGGTAACGGGCAAGGACCGTGAGCGTGCTTCGACTCCGGTGGGCCAGGCTGACGCGTCTCGCCGCGGTAATCGGCATTTTGGCCGGTTTTGGGGTGTTGCTCACCGCGCCCGCCACCACACCGCGCGCCGGCGCCGGCGAGCCCACCGCGACGCCCTTCGTCCAGGTTCGGATCGACCAGGTCACCCCGGACATGGTCACCACCACCAGCGACCCCGTCGTCACCGTCAGCGGGATGGTGACCAACATCGGCGACCGCCCGGTGCGCGATGTCATGGTCCGGCTCGAGCACGCACAGGCTGTCACGGCGTCCGCTGGGTTGCGCACCTCGCTCGACGGCAGCACCGACGGGTACGAGCCTGCCGCGGACTTCCTCACGGTGGCTCCCGAACTTCAGCGCGGACAGCAGGTTGGATTCACCCTGTCCGCGCCGCTTCGCTCGCTGACCGCGCCGTCGTTGAACATCGACCAGCCCGGCATCTTCCCCCTCCTGGTCAACGTCAACGGCACACCCGACTACGGGGCACCCGCGCGACTGGACAACGCGCGCTTCCTTCTCCCGGTGGTGGGCGTACCACCCGATCGCGGCGGCAATATCGACGCGGCCGTGGCGCCCGAAACCACCAAGCCCGTGTGGATCACCATGCTGTGGCCGTTGGCCGACCGGCCCCGGCTGGCGCCCGGCGTTCCCGGCGGCACCATTCCGGTCCGTCTGGTCGACGACGACCTGGCCAACTCCCTGGCCAATGGTGGCCGGCTCGATACCCTGCTGTCCGCTGCCGAGCTTGCGACCAGCCGCGACGTCGACCCCGACGGTGCCGTCAGCCGCGCGTTGTGCCTCGCCGTCGACCCGGACCTCCTGGTCACCGTGAACGCGAT
>JAVROZ010000368.1:0-3470 GCA_032162485.1 Mycobacterium sp. | reverse complement strand
CCTCGGAGAAATACTCGAAATTGCGACCGTTGCGCGGGTCGCGGGCCAGATTCATCGCGCCCGCCAATTGGACGTTGAGGCCGCGGCTGCGCGCCTCGGCGCCGATCACCGAACCCGCGGCCCTGGCTAGCGCCGGATTGAAGCTGGCCGCAAGCGTCAGCCCCGCCGGCAGCGCGGTGGCGGTATCGCCGGGGCGGAAACCGGGGTTGGTCACCCCGAGGCCGGCGTCGCTCATCAGCAGCGCCGGTACGCCGAGCCGGGGGATCCCCGGCACGTACCCAGCGCTCATCGGGACGTCCGGTGGGATGCGGTCGTCGCGTTCGGGCCAGAAGTCGCCCGCGCCCATCACGCCGACCAGCAGCGAGAAGCGCTCGTCGTCGGTCAGCTGGGCCTCGATCGCTTTCGCCCGCGCGTCGGGATCGAGCGGTCTCCCGGAGCGGCTCATCGCACCCCCTCCTTCGCGTATACGACACGCAACACGTGGCCGAGCTCGGGTCCCATCACCAACTCCGTCAGCGTGCACATCGTCACCACGAAGTCCGGGCCGTGCGGCGGGGCCGTTTGGCATAAGTGGTGTGCCATCTCATGCAGTATGACCAACTCCCGCATCGCCCAGTCCGCGGTGTCCCGGTCGGGTACCGCGATAGTGCCTGCGCCGCCGCGGTTTTCATAGTGTGCGGCGGTGGCTGCACGCCGCGCTCGCACGCGTAGCGGCGCCACATCCGGCCATTGCAGGCGCACCGCGGGTAGAGCCAGCACCTGGTCGACATAACGCTGCACCGACGCCACCGACGCGAACCGCCCCTCGGGCGGCAGCGTCAACTGGGTGCCGAAGAAATCCACGCTGGGTGACCCATGCTCGGCCGCACGGTCGAACATGATCCGGACGAATTGCTCAGCCGCGTAGACCTTCGCGCGCTGGGAGTCGCGACGTGGTGGTTCCCCCTGGGTCACCGGCCCAGCGCGGTGCGCGCTCCGGGCAACTCGGGACTCTCCCCGAGACGCGCCCGCCGCCCGGCCCGGTCACCCGCGCGTCGCGCCGCCGACGAATACCCCGCGGCGGCCCGGTTGGCTTGCCAGGTGCCTCGCGCCTTCGACGCACCACGGTAATAGTCGTGCAGCTCAACTTCCTTGTCCCGCAACGCTATAGCGGTACCAGTCGCGCGAGTACGGTCCTTGCTCACCTCGTGGCGGGCCTGCTCGCGGGCCTCGGCCAGACGCTGACCGACGCGCGCCCCGAACGCCAGCTGGAAGTTGAGCCGGGCGGTGATGGTGGGCGTGGGCCGGTGCGCGCCCGAGGCAAGGTATGCATCGGAGGCCCGAACCATCTGAACCACCAAACTGGCGTACAGAGCGTGCGTCGCGTCGATGTCCTCGGTGAATCCGTAGGCGTAGAGGAACGTGGAATTCGACGCGATGTCACAACGCACATCGTTTGCCGAGGCTATGAGCACGAAGAGTTGCACGTAGGTGCGTAGCCCGCGGGTGCCCGCCGCGCCGATGGTGATAGTGCGCTGAGTGGGAGCCTGGGCGGCCGAGCGATTCTTCGAATGAGAGCGCGCCACCGCCAGATCGATGGAGGCAGCCGTTGCCAACCGCTGAGCGGCGCTCATGAACGCGTCGGCCTCGTGGGAGTTGTCGGTGCCTTCAGCCTGACGCAGCAGTGCCGCGATACGGGACAGCATCTTGTCGTCGGTCGTCATCTTGTTATCCGCCACCGCGCCAAACTAGCGCAGCCGTACGACTTCCCGTCGCGGTGAATTCACAGCCTCAGGTTGATCCAGGCCACCACGTCGTCGAGGACCTTGCCCTGCTCGGGCTCGTTGAAGACCTCGTGGTACAGCTCCGGGTATTCCTTCAGCGCGACATCGCCGGAGCCCACACACTTGACCAGGCGGCGACTGCCTTCGAGGGGGATCAGTCGGTCGCCGGCGCCGTGCACCACCAGCAGTGGAGCGGTCAGGGCCGGTGCCCGCTGTTGCATTGTCTCGCCGACCAGCAGCAATGCACGGCCAATCCCGGCCGGAACCTTTCCGTGGTAGACCAACGGGTCGTTGTTGTAGGCGTCCACCACTTCGGGGTCACGCGATATGGCGTTGAAGTCGAGTGCCTGCACCGGCAGGCCGGGCGTCACCACCCCCAGAACCTTGGCCGCCAGCGAAACCACCCCGGGCACCATGTCTTGTGCGGCCACTGCCGGCGCCGACAACACCATCAGGTCGTAGTTGTCCGGCCGTTCCACGCCGTAGGCGAACACGATCGCGCCGCCCATGCTGTGCCCGAGCACAATGCGCTTGAGCCCGGGATTCTCCCGGCTCGCGATGCTGACAAGGGTGTCGAAATCGGCGGTGAACTCGCCAACGTTCTTCACCGTCACCCGCTTACCACCCGAACGGCCGTGGCCGCGGTGGTCGAGGGCATAAGTGATCAGTCCGGCCTCGCCCAACCGCTGCGTGACGTGGTCATACCGGCGGGCGTGCTCGCCGAAACCGTGGGCGAGTACTACCAGCGCACGCGGCGCGACGTCCGGGGTCCACACGTCATAGACGATGCGCACGCCACCGACGCCGTCGAAGGTCCGTTCCGTGCGGGTGGTTGTCATTACGGGCAGCTTACGGGCTGACCAGTCGTAGCCTCGCGCCATGTTTGTCGGAGACTCTGCGTACCCTCAACGGGGTGAGCGTCCTCACTGAAAACATCGAAAACCCGATAGGCGAGAGTCCCGCGGATTTCTCGGCCCATGCCGAGCCGTATCGACGCGAACTACTCGCGCACTGCTACCGGATGATGGGGTCGCTGCACGACGCCGAGGACCTGGTGCAGGAGACACTGCTGCGGGCCTGGAAGTCCTACGACCGATTCGAGGGCAAGTCCTCGGTACGCACCTGGCTGCATCGGATCGCGACCAACGCCTGCCTCACCGCACTCGAAAGCCGGCAGCGGCGGCCACTGCCGACCGGACTGGGCACCTCCAGCTCCGACCCGACGGCCGAGTTGGTCGAACGCGCCGAAGTGCCCTGGCTGGAACCACTTCCGACCGCGACCGAAGATCCCGCTGACCCCTCGACGATTGTCGGGTCCAGGGAGTCGGTACGGCTGGCGTTCGTGGCCGCGCTACAACACCTTTCCGCCCGGCAGCGGGCGGTGCTGTTGCTGCGCGACGTGCTGCAGTGGAAGGCGGCCGAGGTGGCCGAGGCCATCGGCACCACCACCGTCGCGGTCAACAGTCTGCTGCAGCGGGCCCGCACTCAGCTCGACGCCGTCGGACCCAGCGCCGACGATCGGCTGGCCGCGCCGGATTCGGCGGAGGCCCAAGACCTGCTGGCCCGCTACATCGCCGCATTCGAGACCTATGACATCGACCGACTGGTGGAGCTGTTCACCGCCGAGGCGATCTGGGAAATGCCGCCCTACACCGGTTGGTATCAGGGCGCGCGGGACATCATCACGCTCATCCATCAGCAGTGCCC
>JAVROZ010000367.1:0-6409 GCA_032162485.1 Mycobacterium sp. | reverse complement strand
GGCACAGCCGTCAGGGCGCAGAAGGCGCTACCGGGATTCCGACCTGGAAGACGAGGCCGACAACCGGTTCGCTGCCGTCGGTGGCGAACCTCAAAACGGCGCGGAATCTCAGAACGGCGCGGAATCTCGCCACGATGTGGAAGCTCGTCACGAGGTGGGATCTGAAGACCGGGTGGAATCTGACGACCGGGTGGAAGCTCAGAATGATGTGCCACTCCAATACGGGGGCCGCCGCTCGCGGTCGCGTCATTCCGCGGAGTACCGCGATTACGGAGTCAGCCGACTTTCGCGGCCCACGGACGCGGGACCGACGCAGGCGCCACCACCACCTGTCGAGCAGCCCGCCGGGCCCCCACCACCTCGGCTTGCCGCACCGCCCCCGCCCATGCCCGCACCCCGGCATCGCAGTGCCGAGGAGATCGAGGAGGCGGCGGACGAGGCCGACCCGCCGAGCGGTGGCCAGACGGTCGCCGACCTGATGGCGCGGTTGCAGGTCCAACCGAGTGGCGGCGGCCGGCGTCGCCGGCGCGACGGCTGAACTGGGTCTGGGCGAATTAATCGACTAGAGTCTTAGTGGACCGTCCGGTACCCGAAATCAGGGACTGGAACGAACGAATAAACATGTGAGGTCGTCTGCGATGATGCAGTTCGACGGTTTGCGCCCCGCCAGGCTCAAAGTAGGGATGATTTCCGCCGGCCGGGTCGGCACCGCCCTAGGGGTTGCGCTGGAGCGCGCCGACCACATTGTCGTGGCGTGCAGCGCTATTTCTCATCCCTCCCTGCAGCGGGCGCAGCGCCGCTTGCCCGATACTCCGGTGCTCCCGCCGCCGGACGTCGCCGCCAGTGCTGAGCTGCTGTTGTTGGCCGTGCCCGACAGCGAACTGGCCGGTCTGGTGTCCGGGTTGGCCGCCACCTCCGCGGTGCGGCCGGGCACAATCGTGGCGCACACCTCCGGCGCCAACGGGATCTCGGTGCTGGCGCCCCTGACCCAGCGGGGCTGCATCCCGCTGGCGATACACCCGGCCATGACGTTCACCGGCTCTGACGAGGACATCGCCCGGCTGGCGGACACTTGTTTCGGCGTCACCGCGGCCGACGAGGTCGGCTATGCCATCGGCCAGTCGCTCGTGCTGGAAATGGGCGGGGAGCCGTTTCATGTGCGCGAGGATGCCCGCGTCCTGTACCACGCCGCGTTGGCCCACGCGTCCAACCACCTGGTGACGGTGCTGGCCGACGCGCTGGAGGCGTTGCGGGCAGCGCTAAAGGGAGACGAACTGCTTGGACAGCAACCTGTCGACAACCAACCGGGCGGGATTGCTGAACGCATCGTCGGACCCCTTGCCCGAGCGGCGCTGGAAAACACCTTGCAACGCGGTCAGGCCGCACTCACCGGGCCGGTCGCCCGCGGTGACGCGGCCGCGGTGGCCGGGCACCTGCGCGCACTCGAGGAGGCCGACCCCGAACTCGCCCAGGCATATCGGGTGATCGCGCTGCGGACCGCGCGGCGCGCCCGCGCTCCCCAGGATGTTGTTGAGGTGCTGGCGCGGTGAGGGCGAGCAAGCCGCCGGCTTTCAAGCCAGGCGAACTCAATATCTACCAGGCGCCGAAGGACGTCACCGAGGTCAGCCGCGCGCTGCGGCACATCGGTCGGCGGGTGATGTTGGTGCCCACCATGGGTGCGCTGCACGACGGGCATCTGACCCTCGTTCGCGCCGCCAAGCGGGTGCCCGGCTCGGTGGTCGTGGTGTCGGTCTTCGTCAATCCGCTGCAATTCGGCGCGGGCGAAGATCTCGACGCCTACCCCCGCACCCTCGACAACGATCTCGCGCTGCTGCGGGCCGAAGGTGTGGAGATCGCCTTCACACCGTCCGCGGCGGCGATGTACCCCGACG
The DNA here is from genome assembly GCA_032162485.1 of Mycobacterium sp. GTDB lineage: Bacteria > Actinomycetota > Actinomycetes > Mycobacteriales > Mycobacteriaceae > Mycobacterium. The sequence continues at coordinate 4,517 of JAVROZ010000367.1, read as the reverse complement.
GCCTGCGCACCACCGTGCAGCCCGGGCCACTGGCCGCGGAACTCGAAGGTGATGCGCGGCCGACACATTTCGCGGGCGTGTTGACCGTCGTGCTCAAGTTGCTGCAGATCGTGCGTCCGGACCGGGTGTTCTTCGGTGAAAAGGACTATCAGCAGCTGGTGATGATCAGGCAGATGGTTTCCGACCTGAATGTGGACACCCATGTGGTGGGTGTGCCAACAGTCCGGGAAGCCGACGGGCTGGCGATGTCATCGCGCAACCGCTATCTCGATGCGCAGCAACGTGAACTGGCCGTCGCACTTTCGGCGGCGCTGACCGCCGGTGCGCACGCGGCGACCCACGGGGTGCAGGCCGCCCTGGACGCGGCCCGCGCGGTGCTCGACGCCACACCCGGCCTGGTGGTCGATTACCTGCAACTGCGCGATACCGAGCTAGGGGAAGTGCCCCTCCGCGGCTCCAATGCGTCTGGCCGGCTGCTGGTTGCTGCCCGGCTCGGCACCACCAGATTGTTGGACAACGTCGCAATCCAAATCGGTAATTTCGCCGGCACTGCTAGGCCGGACGAACAAGCCCAATCACAATGGAGGAACTGATGTTACGCACGATGCTGAAGTCAAAGATCCACCGCGCCACCGTCACCCAGGCCGACCTGCATTACGTCGGATCGGTGACCATCGACGCCGATCTGATGGATGCCGCGGACCTACTCGAAGGCGAACAGGTCACCATCGTCGACATCGATAACGGCGCCCGACTGGTCACCTACGCGATCACCGGCGAACGTGGCACCGGGGTGATCGGAATCAACGGTGCCGCGGCACATCTCATTCATCCCGGCGACCTGGTGATTCTAATCGCCTACGGGACCATGGAAGACGCCGAAGCGCGCGCCTACAAACCGCGGATCGTGTTCGTCGACGCCCGGAACCGGCAGATCGACCTCGGTGACGACCCGGCCTTCGTGCCGGACGGATTCGATGAGTTGCTGGACCCACGGATCGGTGTTCGATAACCGTGTTGCTGGCGATCGACGTCCGCAACACCCACACCGTCGTAGGCTTGTTGTCCGGATCCAAAGAACACGCAAAAGTGGAGCAGCAGTGGCGGATACGGACTGAATCCGAAGTCACAGCAGACGAACTGGCGCTCACCATCGATGGTCTGATCGGTGAGGATGCCGAGCGGCTCACCGGGGCGGCGGCGCTGTCTACGGTTCCGTCGGTGCTGCACGAGGTGCGGGTCATGCTCGATCAGTACTGGCCATCGGTTCAGCACGTGCTGATCGAGCCGGGAGTTCGTACCGGCATCCCGTTACTGGTCGACAACCCGAAAGAGGTTGGTGCCGACCGCATCGTGAACTGTCTGGCGGCATTCCACAGGTACGGCAAGGCCGCTATCGTGGTCGACTTCGGGTCATCCATCTGCGTCGATGTGGTCTCGGCCAAGGGGGAGTTCCTTGGCGGTGCCATCGCGCCGGGTGTGCAAGTGTCCTCGGATGCCGCGGCGGCGCGCTCAGCGGCCCTGCGTCGGGTCGAGCTGACCAGGCCCCGGTCGGTGGTCGGCAAGAACACCGTGGAATGCATGCAGGCCGGTGCGGTGTTCGGCTTCGCAGGCCTGGTCGACGGCCTGGTCGGCCGCATCCGCGATGACGTCAGCGGCTTCTCGAGCGACGACGATGTCGCCGTCGTAGCCACCGGGCACACCGCACCGCTGCTGCTTCCCGAACTGCACACCGTCGAGCACTACGACCAGCATCTGACCCTGCAAGGTCTGCGGCTGGTGTTCGAACGCAACCGGGATGCCCAGCGCAGTCGGCTGAAGACCGCGCGCTGAGGACCGCGACGGCCAGCCGGGAGGGCCGCCAGCGTGGGTGCTCCCTGATGAATTGATTTAAGCTGGCACGTCGTGAGTGCCGCCGATCGAGACCTTGACGAGGACCTTCCCGAGCAGTTCCGGATCCGACGGGACAAGCGCGCTCGCCTGCTGGCCGAAGGTCACGACCCGTATCCGGTCGCGATTCAGCGCACCCATACCCTGGCCGAGGTTCGCGCCGCCTATCCTGATCTGCCCATCGACACCGCGACCGATGACGTCGTCGGTGTCGCGGGCCGGGTCGTCTTCGCGCGCAACACCGGGAAATTGTGTTTCGCGACACTGCAGGACGGCGACGGCACCCAACTGCAGGTGATGATCAGCCTCGACAAAGTTGGGCAGGCATCGCTGGACGCATGGAAGGCGGACGTCGACCTCGGTGACATCGTCTATGTACACGGCACCGTAATAAGCTCACGGCGCGGCGAACTCTCCGTGCTGGCCGATTCCTGGCAGATGGCCGCAAAGTCACTCCGGCCGCTGCCGGTCGCCCATAAAGAGATGAGTGAAGAAGCACGGGTGCGGCAGCGTTACGTCGACCTGATCGTCCGTCCGCAGGCCCGCACGGTGGCCCGACAGCGCATAGCCGTTATCCGCGCTATTCGCAATTCACTAGAACGACGCGGGTTCCTCGAAGTAGAAACGCCGATGTTGCAGACGTTGGCCGGCGGCGCGGCGGCCCGGCCGTTCGTCACCCATTCCAATGCGCTTGACATCGACCTTTACCTGCGTATCGCGCCGGAACTGTTCCTCAAACGCTGCATCGTGGGTGGTTTTGACAAGGTGTTTGAAGTAAATCGGGTGTTTCGAAACGAAGGAACCGATTCCACGCATTCACCGGAATTTTCCATGTTGGAGACCTACCAGACCTACGGGACCTACGACGATTCGGCGATCGTCACTAGAGAGATTATTCAAGAGGTAGCCGACGACGCGATCGGGACCAGACAACTGCCGATGCCCGATGGCAGCGTCTACAACATCGACGGAGAATGGGCAACTCTGCAGATGTATTCCTCGCTGTCTGATGCACTGGGTGAAGAGATCACACCGGCGACCCCGGTCGAACGCTTGCGCGACATAGTGACTCAACTGAACGTAGAGATTCTCGACAACCGTGGCTTTGGTCACGGCAAACTCGTGGAGGAACTGTGGGAACACACTGTGGGCAACAAGCTGACCGCGCCCACATTTGTCAGGGATTTCCCCGTGGAGACAACACCATTGACACGCCAGCACCGCAGCATCCCCGGGGTTACCGAAAAGTGGGATCTCTATCTGCGTGGAATGGAGCTCGCCACTGGGTACTCCGAGTTAACAGATCCGGTGGTACAACGAGAAAGATTTGCCGACCAAGCGCGTGCCGCAGCCGCAGGCGACGACGAAGCGATGAAACTTGACGAAGATTTCCTCGCCGCGATGGAGTTCGGGATGCCGCCGTGCACAGGAACGGGAATGGGTGTCGATCGATTGTTGATGTGTTTGACCGGGCTGTCAATTCGGGAGACTGTTTTGTTCCCGATTGTTCGACCGCACTCCAACTGAACAACGTAAGTTGGCGCCAGATTGAGGATTCTTCAGTCTTATGGCACATTAGTAAGTAGGGATTCAATCCAAACTAGATCTGTAACTGCTCAGGATGAAACGCGAGGGTAAGCCAATGGCGAAAAAAGTGACCGTCACCTTGGTCGATGATTTCGACGGTGCCGGCGCCGCCGACGAAACGGTCGAATTCGGGCTCGACGGGGTGACCTATGAGATCGATCTTTCGAGTAAGAATGCGGCCAAACTGCGCAACGACCTGAAGCAATGGGTAGCAGCCGGGCGCCGTGTCGGCGGTAGGCGGCGTGGGCGTTCGGGTTCGGGCCGCGGCCGGGGCGCGATCGACCGCGAGCAAAGCGCCGCGATCCGGGACTGGGCGCGGCGCAACGGCCACAACGTGTCGACCCGCGGCCGCATCCCGGCCGACGTGATCGACGCGTTACACGCTGCCAGCTAGACCTGCACTTGCCGGCGCTCAGGCTGAAAAGTCTGGGCGCCGGCTTTATGCTTTTCGCTTGTGGCGAACTGATCGCCTTACGGCGCCGGAACCGTATTAGGGCTTTTCCTCGTTGTTCTGTTGCGCTTTGGCACCGCAGCGCACTGCGAGGTTAGGAACCCTGGCAGGCCGACCATTACAGTGGGTGGCAGGTACTCGGTGTCGGCCCAGGCGCCGACAACAGCTGGCAAAGCCGGAGTGCCGAATGGTGAGGGAGAGCAGGTAACCGCCAATGTTCGAAAGATTTACTGACCGTGCCCGCAGGGTCGTCGTCCTGGCCCAAGAAGAGGCCCGGATGCTCAACCACAACTACATCGGCACCGAGCACATCCTGCTGGGTCTTATCCACGAAGGCGAAGGCGTCGCGGCCAAGTCGCTGGAGTCGCTGGGAATCTCGCTGGAAGGCGTACGCAGCCAGGTCGAAGAGATCATCGGCCAGGGCCAGCAGGCGCCGTCGGGGCACATTCCGTTCACCCCGCGCGCCAAGAAGGTTCTCGAGCTGAGCCTGCGTGAGGCTCTGCAGCTTGGCCACAACTACATCGGCACCGAGCACATCCTGCTGGGCCTCATCCGTGAGGGTGAGGGCGTGGCGGCGCAGGTCCTGGTC
>JAVROZ010000366.1:0-8243 GCA_032162485.1 Mycobacterium sp. | reverse complement strand
GCGGTCGCCGCCCATGCCTCGGTGGGCTGGACCGGGCCGACGGTGCTGGGCGGATTAGCGGCTGCGGGTTACCGGATCACCACGTCGGGTGTGCATGAGCGGCAAGGGATCGTGCATCGCCTGGACGTCGGGACCTCCGGAGTGATGGTGGTGGCCATCTCCGAACGCGCGTACACCTTACTCAAGCGGGCCTTTAAGCAACGCACCGTTGATAAGCGTTATCACGCACTGGTGCAAGGACATCCGGATCCGTCCAGCGGAACGATTGACGCCCCGATCGGTCGGCACCCCGGTCCGGAGTGGAAGTTCGCGGTGACCAGGGACGGCCGTGACAGCATCACCCATTACGACACGGTCGAAGCGTTCGTCGCGGCCAGCCTGCTCGATGTCCACCTGGAAACCGGTCGCACGCACCAGATTCGGGTGCATTGTGCCGCGTTACACCACCCGTGCTGCGGAGACCTCGTGTACGGCGCCGACCCCAAGTTGGCGAAAAGACTTGGCCTGGAACGTCAATGGCTCCATGCGCGGTCGCTGGCCTTTGCGCATCCGGCCGACGGGCGGCGAGTTGAGATCGTCAGCCCGTATCCGCCCGACCTGCAGCACGCGCTGGACGTACTACGCGCCGAGGGCTGATCATTCGGGTTTGCGTGCCTCGACGAGCACCCGGGCGGAGTGCGCGATGAATGGCCCATCGGCCTCGATGCGCTCGTGGAGTTCACGCAACCGCTGGCGATACCGCTCGACGGTGAAGTCGGGCACGGTCCAGATCACTTTGCGCAGGAAGTGGACGACGGCCCCGATATCAAAGAACTCCTGACGCAGCCGCTCCAGCCGCATATCGAGGACCCGCAGGCCGGCGGCTTCCGCTTGAGCCCGTTCGGTTTTCGGGTCCCGGCGTGCCCAGGCTTGGGGCTGCGGGCCGATGAAGTACTCGACCAACTCGGAGACGGTGGCCGGACCGATGTGCTGGGCAAGGTAGGTGCCGCCGGGACGCAACACCCGCGCGATCTCGGTCCACGCCACGGTGTTGGGGTGTCGGCTGGTTACCAGGTCGAACGCCTCGTCGGCGAATGGCAGCGCCGACTCGGCGGCAGTGGCCACCACGACCACCCCACGCGGATGCAGCAGCTGGGTCGCCAGCGTCGCGTTGGGAGGCCACGATTCCACCGCCGCCATCGTCGGCGGAAAGCTTTCGGCTCCCGCCAGCACCTCGCCGCCGCCGGTCTGAAGGTCCAGCGCCGCCTCCACGCTGGCCAATCGGGCGCTTATCAGCCGCTGATAGCCCCAGGACGGGCGCTGTTCGGTCGCGCGGCCGTCGAACCAGGAGAAGTCCCAGCCGGCTACGGACGCCGACTCGGCCTCGGCTACCAGATCTTCAAAGCTGCGGCGCATATCAGGCATTCTCGTCAATTGGGTGACCCAGATGTCGATTGGGCGTCGCGTCAATCGTCATATCGGTGACACGATGAACTCGAAAGGGGACACCATCATGCAGTACTGCCTGCTCATGCATCATCAAGAGGGTGGTGAGATCGGACTGACCGAAGAAGACATGGCACCCGCGCGGGCGGCGTTCGCAAAGTACGCCGACGACCTCGATGCGGCCGGCGTGCTGGTCGGCACCCAGGTGCTGCAATCCGCCGTTGCCTCCACCACGTTCACCGCGCGTGAGGGCGCCCCGAGAATTCAGGATGGCCCATTCGCCGATACCAAGGAACGTCTTGGCGGGATTTTCGTCCTCGACGTACCCGACCTGGATGCGGCGCTGTCGTGGGCGAAACGGTGCCCCGCCGCCGAGTGGGGATCGATCGAAATCCGGCCCGTTGCAGTGACTTACGCCAGTGGTAAAGGTTGGTACCAGCCTGAGTGAGGCGTCGGCCCGGGCGGCCGGGCTGGTTCGGGAGTCCTATGGTCGGTTGCTTGCGCTGCTGGCCGCACCGACCGGCGACATCCCGGCGGCCGAGGACGCGATCGCCGACGCGCTGGAGCGTGCGCTGACCCGATGGCCGGCAGAAGGCATACCGGCAACCCGGAAGGCTGGATTCTCACCGTGGCCCGTAACCGGATGCGCGATCACTGGAAATCGCATGCTTACCGGATGAGCGGCCCACTACCCGAAACAGAACTCGCAGCAACAGAATTCGACAGTGTTGGCACGCTCCCGGATCGTCGACTGGAGCTGATGTTGGTGTGTGCACACCCGGCGATCGCCGTGAACTGCCACACTCCGCTGATGCTGCAGACGGTGCTCGGTATCGACGTCGCCGACATCGCCCGGGCCTTCTCGATTCCGGCTGCCACGTTGGCCCAACGGTTGGTCCGCGCCAAACGCCGGATCCGCGATGCCCGCATCCCGTTCGTGGTGCCGGGGCGCTTGGAGGCTGGATTGCCCGCCGTGCTGGAAGCGGTCTACGGCGCCGTTGCGATCGACCGGCAGTTGGAGCCGCAGGGGGATCCGATCGAGTCATTGGCCGCCGAGGCGCTGCATCTGGCGTCGGTCCTGGTCGAGGTGCTGCCCGAGGAGCCCGAGGTGCTCGGGTTGGCGGCCCTGGTGTGTCTGTCGGAGGCGCGTCGACCGGCGCGGCGCACCCGCGACGGGCGGTTCGTGCCGCTGGATGAGCAGGACACCCGACTCTGGGACGGCGCGCTGATCGCGCGTGGCGAGAGTCTTCTACATCGCGCCCATGGCATGGGCCGCCCGGGTCGCTACCAATACGAAGCGGCGATTCAATCGATTCACTGTGCCCGCTCCGACGATCCGATGGCGCTGCGGAAGTTGCACCGTGCGCTGCTGCGGGTTGCGCCATCGCTGGGTGCCGCGGTCGCGTTGGCCGTGATCGACGGTGAAGTCGACGGGCCACAGGCCGGGCTGCATGCGCTCGACGCGATCGAGTCGGCCGAGCGATTCCAGCCCGCCTGGACTGCGCGTGCGCACTTGCTGGCCTTGGCCGGCCAGCCTCAAGCGGCAGCACTGGCCTACCGTCGGGCTATCGATCTCACGGCCGACGCCGGGGTCGTCGGATACCTGGAACGGCGAATGGCCGCTCTCACTGATAGGGGCTGAATCAAGTTGTGTGGCAGACGAATTTGGTGCCGCCGAGATCGAGCGTCACTTCGCCCTGGTGCTCCCAGTACTCCGAACCCTGCCGGGCGTATCGGGCACCGCTGCCGGATTGCTGGATGAACAAAATGACGCGGTTGCCCTTCCAGTCCAGTACCGCGGTCTTGGGATCCAGCTGGTTGTAAAACTGCGCGGTCAACGTTCCGGCGTCCGCAGGGCAGTCGTAGGTGACGACCGGTGGGGCGACGGTGGCGGGGTCGGCGATCGCCAACTCGACGAGCCGCGTCTGGTAGGCCTCCACTACGCAGGGCCGCACTTGGACGAAATCGGCGCAGCCGTCACGGATCGTCGCGAAGGCGCTCTGCGCGGTCGTCAGCGTGGCCAGGTCGGCGCCCGGACGTGCCAGCGCCTGCTGGTAGTCGGTCTGTAGCCGGCGGTCGAGGTCAGTCAATTGCGGTTCGCTGCAGACCAATTGCTGCGCATTGTTCGCCGGCTTGGCGCAATCGAACGTCATCGGCGCGGGGGGCGACTTTGTCGTTGAAGTCGCCGCGGGCGCAGTGGTGGGGCTGGAAGAGGCTTGCCTGGACTCAACACCGCAGGCGCTGACAACCAGGACCGCCAGGATGGCGACCGTCAGTCTCATACCTTGCTGACTACCGGTTGCCCGTTCGGGCACTGGCGCGACACGCCCACCGGGTGTGAAGAACTTCGCGGGTCCTCAGACTTTCGCTGTGCTGCTCTCACCCGAAGCAATGTCGGCGGCAACCGGCGCGATGGCGCCGAGGATCTCGGCGACGGTGTCGGTGGGTACTCCGGCCGCTGTCAGCGCGTCGCCCAGATGTCCGGCTACCAAGCCAAAGTGGTGCATGGTGATGCCCCGTCCCTGGTGCACCTGCTTCATCGGCGCGCCGGTGTAGGGCTCGGGACCACCGAGGGCGGCCGCGAAGAACTCCGCTTGCTTGCCTTTCAGACGGCTCATGTTCGTCCCGGTGAAAAAGCCGGCCAGCTGATCGTCGGCGAGCACCCGGACATAGAAGTCTTCAACGACGGTCTCGATCGCCTCATAGCCGCCGATCTTGTCGTAGATGCTGGCCGGTTCGCGCTTGTGAAAGCGAGACAGTAACCCCATGTGGACAGGACAACATCGACGGATTGCGTACTCGTTAGGCCGCAATCACAGCCGAATTATCCGATGTAAACGGACCGTTTGGTAGCCCGGCGGGCCGTGTATATCTATTCAAAGGTCGATGTCTTAGGTTGGCTTCATGACCTGTGTCACACCATCTGCACCGCCCTCAGGAGCGAGTATCAATGAATCTTGGTGACCTTTCGAGTCTGGTCGAGCGACCGTTCGCGGCAGTTTCGAACATCATCAACACGCCGAATTCCGCAGGGCGGTATCGGCCTTTCTATCTACGGAACTTGCTCGACGCGGTACAGGGCCGCAAGCTCGAGGACGCCGTCAACGGCAAGACCGCCCTGATCACGGGCGGGTCATCCGGAATCGGCGAGGCCGCCGCTCACAAGGTCGCGGAGGCGGGCGGCACCGTGGTGCTGGTCGCGCGCACCCCGGAGAACCTGGAAAAGGTCGCCGACGACATCCGCGGCAACGGCGGCATCGCGCACGTGTACCCCTGCGATCTGTCCGACATGGACGCCATTGCGACGATGGCCGACAAGGTGCTCGAGGACCTGGGCGGTGTCGACATCTTGATCAACAACGCCGGACGCTCGATTCGTCGTTCACTGGCTCTGTCCTACGACCGGATCCACGACTACCAGCGGACCATCCAGTTGAACTACCTGGGCGCAGTCCAGTTGATCCTCAAGTTCACTCCCGGCATGCGGGAGCGCGGCTTCGGGCACATCGTCAACGTCTCTTCGGTCGGGGTGCAGACCAGGGCACCGCGTTTCGGCGCGTACATCGCCAGCAAGGCCGCGTTGGACAGCCTGTGCGATGTGCTGCAGGCCGAGACGGTCAGCGACAACGTCCGGTTCACCACCGTGCACATGGCGCTGGTGCGCACGCCGATGATCAGTCCGACCACGATGTATGACAAATTCCCGGCGCTGACGCCGGATCAGGCCGCCGGCGTGATCGCCGACGCGCTGATCCACCGGCCGCGGCGGGCCAGCTCGCCGTTCGGGAGTTTCGCCGCCGTCGCCGACGCCGTCAATCCGGCGGTCATGGACCGGGTGCGTAACCGCGCGTTCAGCATGTTCGATGACTCGTCAGCCGCGAAGGGCAGCGAAAACAAAACGGAGAAAACAGATCTCGACAGGCGGAGCGAGACATTCCTGCAGGCGACCCGAGGGATACATTGGTGACGTTATGAGCCTCCCGAAACCGAACAAGCAGAGCACCGTCGTCATCACCGGCGCCTCCTCAGGCATCGGTACCGAACTGGCCAAGGGCTTGGCCCGCCGCGGTTTCCCGCTGATGCTGGTCGCCCGGCGCCGCGAACGTCTCGACGAGCTGGCCGAACAGTTGCGGGATAGCGACAAGGTCGAAGTCGAGGTACTGCCCCTCGACCTGTCCGACACCGAATCGCGCGCGAAACTGGCGGACCGATTGCGCAACGAACCGATCGGCGGTCTGTGCAACAGCGCGGGGTTCGGCACCAGTGGGAGCTTCCACGAGTTGCCGTTCGAGCGCGAAAGCGAGCAGGTCACCCTCAATGCGCTGGCCCTGACCGAGCTCACGCATGCGGCGCTGCCCGGCATGGTTGAGCGCGGAGCCGGGGCGGTGCTCAACATTGCGTCGATAGCCGGATTTCAGCCGATCCCCTTCATGGCCGTGTACTCGGCGACGAAGGCGTTCGTACTGACGTTTTCCGAAGCCGTCCAGGAGGAGTTGCACGGCACCGGGGTGTCCGTGACCGCCCTGTGTCCCGGTCCGGTGCCTACGGAGTGGGCGCAGATCGCCGACGCCGAGCGGTTCAGCATCCCATTGGCGCAGGTCTCGCCGGTGGAAGTCGCCGACCAAGCGATCGAGGGGATGCTCGCCGGCAAGCGCACTGTGGTGCCGGGGCTGGTGCCCAAATTCGTCAGCACCAGCGGCCGCCTCATCCCGCGCAGCCTGCTGCTGCCAGGAATCCGGATCGGCAACAAACTGCGCGGGGGACCCGGCCGCTGATTCGCCGAGCCGACGATGCTCGACCCCAACCACGACGCTATTTGTCGGGCGCGACCTTCAGCACTCGGCCGGGTTCCACGATCCGGCCGGCTTTGTCCCGACTGGGCAAGGTGGTGAAGTAAAGGTTGCCGCCGGAGTCGATGGCCACACTAGAGGTGTGTGCAGAAATCGGAACCTTCACCGGTTTGGTCGATCCTGCTGGTAGCTCGACAATCCCGTTCGCGGCGAAATCGGAGATGAAGACGCTTCCGGCGGCGTCGAATGCCATGCGGCGGGGTTCGACGAGATCGGAAATAGGCAGCGGGGCGGCGGCGGTAGCGCCGGCCGGGAGTCTGAGGACCTGGCCACGGCCGGTGTTCTCAACGGCCGCGCAGACATAAACGTCGCCGGCACGATTCACCGCTAACCCGCGCGGTAGATAGAGGTCCTTGAAGGACATCTCGGTGGGCTTGTTGTCGCCCGGGACCAGCTTCTTAACGCCATATCCGAATTTGTCACCGAGCAGCGATCCGGTCGCGTACACGTTGCCCGCCGTGTCGACCGCGATGGCGGCGACCGTAACGAATCCCCGGAAAGGTAGCCGGATCGGAATGGACGCCCCGGCTTCCAACTCCCACACCTGGGCCCCGACACTGAAATAGATGTTGCCGGCCGGGTCGGCTGCGAGGTCGGAAGCGGCGCGAAAATTCAAGTCGGGAAACTCGAGCGTGGTCGTCTTGGTGGCGCCGGACGCCAGCTTGAAAAGCTTGGACGGCAGCGAGTCGAACGGGTTCGCGTCTTGCGGCGGAATCAGGGCAGAGAGGACGAAGACGTCGCCGGCGCCATCGACGGCCAGGCTCTTCGCCGCGTCCAGGCCAGGGAACGGGACATCGGTGGGTTTCCCGTTGTAGGTCTGCCGGGCCGAGTCGGTGGTCGCCGGGGTGGGTGAGCTGGACGCCCGATGGCCGACGAATCGGGGAATGGCGATGGCGCCGGCCACCACAGCGCCGACGATAAAAACGATGGCGATCGCGGGCGCGATATGGCGTCGCCGTCGTTGCGGCGGCAACACCGGCAGCGGCACCGGACGCGAGTACGGATACGAGACCGTAGGGTTGCGGCCCGCCACCGGATCAAACGGAGGTTGGGTGGGGTTGGCGGTGACCGGCGCCTGCGGCAGCTGAATCGTCCGGGTCACCGCATCGGAGGGGCCGGGCAGCGGCGCATCGGGGCTCGTCGGTTTGGTGCTCGGGCCGCCGCGGTGCGGTGCCGCCGTGAGGGCGAGCTGGGCGGCCGCCGCCAACTCGGCGGCGCTTCGATAGCCATCGTCGGCGTTCACGGCCATTCCCCGAGCGATGACGTCGTCAAACCCGACGGGTATCCCCGCTCGCTGCTGGCTCGGCCGGGGGATCGGTGCAGTGCTCTCGGTGGCGTCGGGCGGATACCCCGTCAAGCATTCGTACAGGACCGCGGCCAGCGCATAGATGTCGGCGCGATAGTTCGCCTCGGTGTCCGTAGCCGCGCCCAGGACCAGCGCGCGAGTTTGCTCGGTCGACGGCAACGCCGTCGCCTCGTCGGCCAGATACGCGGAGTCATCTTCGCCGAGCAGGATGGTGCTGGGCGTGATGACGCGGTGCACGGTCCGGTTGGTGTGGGCACTGCGGGCCTGGTCGATGGTCACTGCGAGCTGGCGCAACACGTTGACCGCACGTGCCGGGTCGAGCGGCCCGCCGTGGGCCAGTACGGTTCTGAGGTCGCTGTGCCGAACCGGATCCATCAGCCGGCCCCCAGCTTGAGCAGTCGGTTGTTTTCCGTCAGGTAGATGGTGCCCGCCGCGTCGATGGCTATGCCCCCGAATGATTGGTTCTCTGGTGCGGCCAGCGCTGCCGACGACGTGGCTCCGGCCGCGAGCTTCACCAAGCGTCCCAAGTTGTCGGCGTTGTCGATGACGTAGATGTTGCCCTGGATGTCTACCGCTATCCCCTGTGCTCTGCCGAGTTGCCCGAACGGCAGCTGAGTCGGGCTGACGGCGCCGGGGGTCAGCTTGAGCACCCGGCCGAGTTG
>JAVROZ010000365.1:0-5595 GCA_032162485.1 Mycobacterium sp. | reverse complement strand
ACTGAGACTCCTGTCAGCCGTTCTTGGGTTGGTCGCGATGCTCGGCTTCGCGGCCCCAGCGCACAGCGACCCCGGAGGCGGCGACGCGGCGTTCCTTGCCGCCCTCGCCAACGCCGGCATCACGGTTCCCAACCCAGGTCAAGCCATCGCGTCCGCCCAGGCCGTGTGCGGGTTGATGCGCAACGGAGAAACCGGTCTCCAAGTTCTGACCGACGTGCGCAACCAGAATCCGCGACTGACGCTGGACGGCGCGGCCCTGTTCACCGCCATCGCGTCGAACGCGTACTGTCCCGAGCATCTGGGACAACCCGAGGGCGGCGGATACTTCTAACGCGATCCCGGTTCGCCTGGCCTCCACCTGGTGTTAACCCGCATCTGATTAGCTGCGTGGCTGTCCGAAAACGCCAGCACCCGGTCGAGAAAGGAGCGCCACGCCATGCCCATGCTGACCATCGCCGATTTCGCGCTCCGACTTGGCGTCGGGGCGGGCTGCGGCGCACTCATCGGGCTGGAGCGGCAGTGGCGGGCGCGGATGGCCGGATTGCGCACGAACGCCCTGGTCGCCACCGGTGCGACTTTGTTCGTGCTCTACGCCGCCGCCACCGATGACAGCAGCCCCACCAGGGTCGCCTCCTACGTGGTGTCGGGTATCGGATTCCTCGGCGGCGGGGTGATCCTGCGCGAGGGCTTCAACGTCCGCGGACTCAACACGGCGGCCACCCTGTGGTGTTCTGCGGCCGTGGGGGTCCTGGCCGCGTCCGGCCATTTGGCGTTTTCACTGATTGCCACCGCTGCGGTCGTCGCCATCCATCTGCTGGGACGCCCACTGGGCCGGCTCATCGATCACGACAACTCCGGCGAAGAAGACGAGGGCCTTGAGCCCTACCAGTTGCAGGTGATTTGCCGCCCCAAATCCGCGCAGTTTGCCCGCGCCCAGATCGTGCAACACACGAGCAGCAACGACATCATTCTGCGCGGCATGCACACCGGACAAGCCGACGACAAGGTCACATTGACGGCACACGTGCTGTTGGACGGCCATTCGCCCGCCCGGCTGGAACGCCTGGTGGCTGAGTTGTCGCTGCAACCAGGCATCTACGCGGTGCACTGGTATGCCGGCGAGCAGGCCAACCCCGCGCTGCCGATGCCGCAGTCGGACTAGTCACGGCCTGGCCTGCAACTCCGGTGCGGCCGCAGCCAGCAAATCCGTGCGGTTGCCGGTCAGGGGCGGATAAATCCGGCGGGTATTGATGATTTGTTTGGTGGCCTTGGCCTGCGCGCCCTGCGCTTTCACGATGCGCTCCCAACCCTCGGTGTACACCGCACCCGCCGGCCCGAGATCGAGAACCGTCACATACCAGGGGATTCGGAGCGCCAGCAGCGGCTCCCCGAACAGATCGCTGATGACGTTGTAACCGGCGTAGCGGCCCATCGGTCGCCCATGCTGACACGACATGACCGACAGATGCTCATCATCCATTCGGGCAGCGGCCACGTCGCCGGCGGCAAACACTGACGGCACCCCGATCACGCGCAGGTAATCGTCGACCGCGACGCGACCCAGCCGGTCACGGGTCACCGGCAGTTGCTCGGTCAGCCCGCTGGCCCGCATGCCGGCGCACCACACCACCGTGGCAGCATTTAGCTGTTCACCCGACGACAGCGACACCCGATCTGGGCTGACCGCGGTCACGCCCACTCCCGTCCTCACCTCAACGTTGTTGTCTGACAACGCTTTTTCGATAACCGGCCGCGCCGATGCTCCCATATCGGAGCCCACCAGGCGGTTGTGGTCGACAAGCACCACCCGAGGAGCAATGCCCAAGGCGCGCAGCCGGTGCGGAAGCTCGCAGGCCGTTTCGACACCCGTCAGCCCCGCTCCCACCACCACAGCGGTAGCTGCCGCGGTAACTGGCGGCCCCTCGGCGAGGCGCTGCAGATGGTGTTGCAGCCGCATCGCACCGTCGTAGCTGTCGACGTCGAAACCGAATTCGCGCAGGCCCGGGAGGTCGGGTTTGCATACATGACTGCCCGCCGCCAAGACCAGTCGGTCGTAAGCGTGTGTCGCACCGGTCGAGGTGGTGACGCTTTGCGCATCAGGGTCGATAGTGGTCACCTCGGCGGTGACATGCGCGATGCCGACGGGGTCGAGCAGGTCGGAGAGCGGGATGCGGCACGCACTGAGGTCGGCCTCGTAGTTGCGGACCCGGATGTCATGAAAAGGTTGCGGACTCAGCACCGTGATGTCGACCGTGGCCGGCGGGACGCCTAATTCGTCAAGTCGCCGGACAGCGCCCAACGCCGTCCATAGCCCCGCGAAACCGGAGCCGATGACCAGCACCCGCGTCAACCGGCCAGCACCTGACGGATCTGGTCCAGCGTTACCTTGGCCTTGTGCCCGGGCATCAGCATCCAGGTATGCATGCCGCCCTCGAGTTCATACCACCCGATCTCAAGGCCTTCGGCCGTCGCGCGCTGGTAGAAGGCCCGGGCATCGGGGTTGAGCACATCGTGAGTGCCGGTGAATACCGTCAGCCGCGGCAATCCGTCCAGCGCACCTACGCTCGGGCTGAGCAGGGGAGTGTCCAGCGGATCGCCGCCGGCGTACCGGATGCCCGCGGCGCGCAGATCATCGAGGTTGAGGAACGGATCGATCTTGGCGACCTCCAGCACGCCCGGGTCCGGCAGTCCGAGGTGCATCCAGGGAGACAGCAGCACCGCGTCGCTCGGTTGCGGCAATCCGGCGTCGCGCACTGCGTGACACATCGCGAAGGCCATGCCGCCACCCGCTGAATCCCCCATGAAGGCGACCGAACCCGGATCCCGGGTTTCCAAAATGCGCCGGTAAACCTGCAGCAGGAACGGAAACACCACTCGGTAGGTGTGCTCGGGGGCGATCGGGTAGATCGGCACCGTGATCGTGCGACGCAGCAGGTGGGCCAGCCTCGCGATCGCGGGCCAATGAAAATGGGGCAGCAGATCCAACACGTACGCGCCGCCGTGCAGGTAGAGCAGGTGGCCGGTCAGTTCGCCGGGATGGACGTGACGAGGGCTGACGTGATAGACCGGCCGACCGTTGAGGTCTTCACGAAGTACGTCGATTTTCTTCAGCACCAGCTTCGACGGGAGCCCGGCGTAGGGCGGACGGGGATTCGCAGCCCAGCTCGCCAGTTTCGCCGGTGGGAACAGCCGATTCCGCACGCCGGAGGCGCGCAGCAACCGCTGCGTGACGTGAGGTTTGGAGATCGGGCGTCTCATGGTTCTCACCAGTGTCTACCCGTGCATAACCCGGCGCGAGCGACGCTGCTTATCAGTAGTCTGTCCAATGTGAGCGCTCTGACAAGCTTCTTCGCTGGGCTGCCGGCGGAGCTGCGGGACCCGGTGCTGTTCGCCATTCCCTTCTTCCTCTTGCTGTTGATGCTCGAGTGGACGGCGGCGCGCAAGCTGGAGAAGTTAGATCTGAAACAGAGCGATGTCGCCGCACCTGATGCTTCGCCGGAGCCCAGACCGTCGTCCGGCGCTTACCTCACCCGCGACTCCATGGCGAGCATCTCGATGGGTTTGGCGTCGATAGCCACCACAGCGGCCTGGAAGACGCTGGCTCTATTCGGGTATGCCGCAATCTACGTCTACCTGGCTCCGTGGCACCTCCCTGCGACCAAGTGGTACACCTGGGTCGTCGCGATTCTCGGCGTAGACCTGCTCTACTACACCTATCACCGTGTCGCCCACCGCATCCGGCTCATCTGGGCTACCCATCAAGCTCACCACTCAAGCCAATACTTCAACTTCGCCACCGCCTTGCGCCAGAAGTGGAACAACAGCGGCGAGATCCTGATGTGGATTCCGCTGCCGCTGCTCGGGCTTCCGCCGTGGCTGATCTTCTTCAGTTGGTCGCTGAACTTGATCTACCAGTTCTGGGTGCATACCGAGCGCGTCGACAAGATGCCGCGGTGGTTCGAGTTCATCTTCAATACCCCGTCGCATCACCGGGTGCACCACGGCATGGACCAGTTGTACCTGGACAAGAACTACGGCGGCATCTTCATCATCTGGGACCGCGTCTTCGGCAGCTTCCAGCAGGAGCTGTTCCGGCCGCATTACGGGCTGACCACGCAGGTCGACACGTTCAACATCTGGAAACTGCAGACCCGGGAATACGTGGCCATAGCTCGCGACTGGCGGTCGGCAACACGGCTACGAGATCGGCTGGGTTACGTTTTCGGACCGCCCGGGTGGACGCCGCGCGACACCGCGCGCACCGATGGAGTCGCTCCGTTGGCCAGATCTCGGTAACGCTGCCGACCTGCGCAGCGAAAGCTTTAGTGTTGAAGTTGTTATAGCGCCGTTACCGCACGGCGCTTTGTTGATCACGAGGGAGGGGAGGCCATCGTGGGCCGTCTGGCATTACGCACAATGGTCGCACCGGTGATCCTCGCGGCGCTGGCCGTCGGCTTGACGCCGGCGACCGCCCACGCAGATCCGGCGTCGGTGTTTCCCGGCATGGAAATCCGCCAGGCCGAGCACGTCTGCACCCTGGGCTTCGTCGATGCCCGGTTGCGAATGGCATACACGGCCGGCCACTGCCGGGGTTCCGGCCTGGTGTACGACAAAGACAACAACGTCATCGGCCGCATGACGACGTTCCGGGACAACACGCCCACCGGGTCGACGGTGGCCACCGACCAGGTGATCGCCGACTACGAGGCGATTGCGCTGGCCGAAGGCGTCGCCGCGAGCGACGTTTTGCCAGGCGGACGTCCGCTGCGTTCCGGCGCGGGCGCACCGGCGCCGGGCCAAGGCGTCTGCCACTTCGGCATCACCACCGGCGAGACCTGCGGGACAGTCGAGAGCGTCAACAACGGGTGGTTCACCATGACCAACGGTGTTCAGACGCAGCAGGGTGACTCTGGCGGACCGGTTTACCTGGCTTCCTCCGGTCAGATCGTCGGAATCTTCAACAGCGTCTGGGGGACCCTGCCCGCCGCGGTGTCCTGGCAGGCCACCTTGCAGCAGATGCGCGAAGACAGCGGAGTGAACCCCAGCTGATAGCGGGTGCGCTGCGCCAGGGCCGCTCAGTTTCCCAACGCGAACACCGGGATCCGTCCGGCCGCCGCACGCAACTCGGCATCGCCGGATTCCGGAGTCAAACCGCCCACATAATCCTTGACCTGCCAGTACCACCTGGCCAGATACCGTCTCAAGATCTCGGGCTTGGCGTCATCGACAACCTCGTTGACGGTGGCGCGTCGGCGTCTCCAGCGTGGGCCTGTCTCTACGACGCCCGCCGCTCGCACGTTGCGCGCCCACTGCGTGTTGCCGCGCGGTGAGACGACATAGTCCACCCCGTCCACGGTCAGCAGATTGATCACCACGCTGCGTGGTTTCCCAGTCTTGCGTCCTCGGACCTGCAGCGCCCTGGTGCCGGCGATGCTGATTCCCAGTTCGGCGAGCCAGCGGATGACGGTGTTCCCGGCCCGCTGTAGTCGATTAGGTTCCTGATACTGCGTGGTCATGCCGCCTCCAAAGTAGAGAGAGCCGTGCTCTCGTCAGCAATACCGTGTCATAAGCGTGACCGAAAAGCAAGAGCGGTGA
>JAVROZ010000364.1:0-3451 GCA_032162485.1 Mycobacterium sp. | reverse complement strand
GGTCGCATGTGCCGCCTCGAAATGCTGTTTACGCAAACCGGATTCGCGCAGGATGGCACGCGTGGCCCGATCCATTTCCGTGGCCGCAGCGGTGTGCGGATGTTCCTGCAGTAGGCCCGCGATCCCGGGGACCTCGATCAGGACCTGCCAGGCATTCGTGTAGAGCGCGGTCAAACGCGATTCCCAGTCACCGGATTGCGGAATCTCGATCTGGGCGAGCACCGATTCGATCAGCAGGTCGAGCAGTTCGCTCTTGTCGCGCACGTGGTAGTACACCGAGGACGGCCTGGTGCCCGCCTCGGCCGCCAGTTCGCGCATCGTCACCCGATTGACCCCGACGCGTTTGGCCAGTCGCCAGAGGTGCTTCGTCAGATGCGCCCTATCCAGCGCGCCATACCGCAGCACCGGTGCACTCGCCATGCGCTCCTCCAGTTTCGAACAGTGTTCTGATTAGAACAACGTTCGGGGCCGGCTGTCAACCGTTACGGTGAGGTATGCGGCAGTACCGGGTAGTGCAGTGGTCAACCGGCAACATCGGCAGGCGGGCGCTCGGCGCCCTGCTGGAGCGCGACGCTTTCGACGTCGTGGGTGTGCACGCGTTCGGCGCGGACAAGGTGGGGTGCGACGCGGGCGCACTCGCCGACCGAGCGCCGGTCGGAGTCTTTGCCACCGACGACGTCGATGCGCTACTTGGTCTGGAGCCGGATTGCGTCAACTACCTGCCCCGCGTCATCGACTACGAACTGGTGACCACCATGCTGCGTCGCGGCATCAATGTGGTGACCACCGGTGATTTCCTGACCGGTAGCCGTCATCCGACCGAAAGCGCGGCGCTGCAGGACGCGGCGCAACAAGGCCGAGCAACCTTTCTGGGCACCGGATTCGAGCCGGGCTTCATCAATGTCGTCGCCGGATTCCTTACCGGCGCATGCCGAGAGGTGCACAGCGTCAAGCTGGTCGAGACGTTGGACTGCACCACCTATCCGGTTCGAGAAGTATGGTCGGTGCTCGGCTTCGGCAAGCCGCCTCGGCAGCCGGTGACACCGATCGACCCGGCCACCCAGCGGTACGGCCTGGGCTACTTCGAGACGTTGGACATGATCGCCGACATGCTGGGTGCCGAACTCGACGGCACCGAGGCGTTCGTCGAAAATGCCTTGCTGACAAAGGATTTGAGTTTGGGCTGGGTCGACTACGCGGCTGGCACGGTGGGTGGGCAGCGCCGGACCTATCGCGGCCTGCGCAGCGGCCGCTCGGTGGTGGAACTGGCCATCTGCTGGACCATGAGTGCCGACGCTCTCGACCCGCAATGGCCAGACCCCGAGGGGTTCAGCGTGGTGATCGAAGGCACACCGCACGTCGACGCGACGATCCGCTTCGGCCTTCCCGGACAGGACGTCATGACCGTATTGATGGACAGCACCGCGGTCGCAGCGGTGAACGCCATACCGTTCGTCTGCGACGCGCAACCGGGTGTCATCAGCCCGATCGATCTGCCAATCACTGGATCGCGCGGTGCGCTGACGCGCTGAACTGCTGGGCGAGCTGCACGCGCGAGGTGAAGCCGAGCTTGGTGTAGACGTGGCTGAGGTGAGTTTCCACGGTGCGCGGCGAGATGAAGAGCCGCGCCGCGATGTCCTTGTTGGACATGCCCTCGCTGACCAGGCGCACGACGTCGAGCTCGGCCGGGGGGCATGACCAAACAAACATCAGTGGAATCCCGTATGCCCGCCCTGACCGGCCCGCCACTGGCGTGGCGGGCCGCCGTGCGCGCGGCTGAACAGTCGGCCGAAGTAACCCGGATCGGGTATGCCAACGCGCCTGGCGACTTCTCCGACGGGGAGATCCGTCTCGGCCAGCAGTTCGCGCGCTTCGACCATGCGGCGTTCAATGATCCACTCCTGCACGGTCCGTCCGGTGCGGCGGCGTACGACCGTGGTCAGGTGTCCGGGCGTCATCCCGACCTCGCCCGCCACATCCCGCAGGGACAACCGCTCGCCGTGGCGCCGGTCGATCACCGCGAATACCTCGGCCAGCAGCGGTTCGCCGCTACGCCGGAGGTCGGCCACCACGTCGCGAGCCAGTCGCGCCAGCTCGATCAGCAGCAGCGTCAGGTGGGCAAGCGCCGCCTGCCGATAGCCTTCCTGACGCAGGCTCAGCTCTGTTTCGATCGACCGGATCGTGTCGTCCCAGAGCGACCGGCGGGCCGCGGGTACCTCGAGTTGCAGCACGCCGCCGGAATGCCCATGCAGGAACGGAAAGAGCAGCGGGTGCGTTTGCCACGCCGGCCACGGTGATCTCGCGTCCTGCCCCAGCGCAGCCGGATCGAAGAAGACCGCGAAACCGTCATCGGCCGGAACGACTCGTTCGGGGTCAAGCACCTTGCCGGGTGCCACCACCAACACCTGGCCGGCCGCGGGGGCGTACCAGAGCGCCGGGAAATCGTGGATGTGCGGATGCGGCTCGACGAGTTCGTCGCGACGGGCTACCGAGACCGGAGGCGTGTCCGGATCACTCCGATACCGATAGACCGGCACACCAGCGCGGTGTCGACTCAGTCGTGTCGGTTGTGGCATGGAGCCGAAGATAGTCCTAGTTTTGACAATTATCACCCAAATGGGCCGCCTGATAATGCCTAACAATAGAATCATGACCAAACATCATCCACATGACTATCTGCCGGCGACGGGGCATGAGGCACTGCTTCCCGCATACGACCTGATCGCCCGCCTGATGGGGTTCAGCAGGGTATATCCACGACTGATCGCACAAGCCGAACTCGCCGACGGCCAGCGCGTCCTGGAAATTGGTTGCGGCACCGGAAATGTCATCATCGCAGCCAAGCGCTCTCACCCCGGGATAGACGCGGTCGGGTCCGACCCGGACCCAAAGATATTGGCTCAAGCGCAGCGAAAGGCATTCGGGCTGAGCGGGATTGCGTTCGAACAGGGCTACGCTCAACGTCTCCCGTACCCCGACGGCCTATTCGACCGGGTGCTGTCCTCGATGATGCTGCATCATGTCGGCGAGGACGCGAAACCCGGGGTGGCCGCGGAGATTTTCCGCGTGTTACGTCCCGGCGGCAGGCTGCACCTGATGGATATCGGCGGCGACGCGCATATGCAAAGCGGCCCGTTGGCGCGAATGTTCAGGCGCAACCACCACGCCGCGGGAAACTTCGGCGACGCGATTCCGCGCCTCCTCGACGGGGCCGGATTCGACTGCACACAGGTCGCCGTCCAGCCGCACCGCCTGCTCGGACAGCTCAACTTCTACCAGGCAACCCGCCCGGCCTAGTCCGATGGTCGCGATCCGCTGCGCCCGGCTTCGCCGCGCTTGCGATCGCAACTAGCGCTGATCGATGGCCACCGGCACAGGTTGCACCCCGCCGGTTATTTGACGACGACCTCCCCGCGGCGGAGACGATCTACCTCAGTGGGACCCTGTACAA
>JAVROZ010000363.1:0-3595 GCA_032162485.1 Mycobacterium sp. | reverse complement strand
CCCATTAAAGCGGCACGCGAGCTGGGTTTAGAACGTCGTGAGACAGTTCGGTCTCTATCCGCCGCGCGCGTCAGAAGCTTGAGGAAACCTGTCCCTAGTACGAGAGGACCGGGACGGACGAACCTCTAGTGCACCAGTTGTTCCACCAGGAGCACTGCTGGATAGCTACGTTCGGACAGGATAACCGCTGAAAGCATCTAAGCGGGAAACCTTCTCCAAGATTAGGCTTCTCACCCTCTAGGAGGGATAAGGCCCCCCGCAGACTACGGGATTGATAGGCCAGACCTGGAAACTCAGTAATGAGCGCAGGGAACTGGCACTAACCGGCCGAAAACTTACCAACACATAAACCTCGCAACCACATATTCAGTTCACGGCATAATTGTCGTGACACCACACCCCCCATCAACACAAATTTAAATAGAGTTACGGCGGCCACAGCGACAGGGAAACGCCCGGTCCCATCCCGAACCCGGAAGCTAAGCCTGTCAGCGCCGATGATACTGCCCTATTCGGGTGGAAAAGTAGGACACCGCCGAACACACAAAAACACCCCCATTCATTTGGGGGTGTTTTTGCATTCAGTCGAACTGTCAGTTCAATCGAACAATGTCATGTTCGCCGGCATCCGTTGCTTTTCCAACGAGAGCAGCGTTTGTTTGCGACCGAGTCCGCCGCCGTACCCGGTGAGTTTTCCGCTTGCCCCAATTACTCGATGGCAGGGGACGATGATGGCGATCGGATTGTGCCCATTGGCCAATCCGACCGCTCTTGCCGCACCGGGTGCGCCGATCTGGCCGGCGATTTCACCATAGGACCGCGTTTCGCCGTAAGGAATGGTGAGCAGTGCCTTCCAGACGCGCTGTTGAAATTGCGTGCCGCCGAGATCCAGTTCGACATCGAAGTCGAGCCGCTCGCCGGCGAAATAATCGCCGAGTTGTTTGACGGCATCGGCA
This sequence comes from Mycobacterium sp., assembly GCA_032162485.1. Lineage (GTDB taxonomy): Bacteria > Actinomycetota > Actinomycetes > Mycobacteriales > Mycobacteriaceae > Mycobacterium. The sequence goes on along the minus strand of JAVROZ010000363.1, from coordinate 2,639 downwards.
AATGCGTTGTTATCCAGTGTCCAGTCGGCGCGGTTAGGTTCATAGGTCTGATCGACCATTCGCAGGTTCGTCAAGACGCCGTCCCGTCCGGCCAGGGTGAGTAGACCGATCGGACTGTCGATAGTGCGGTACAGAATCATGCGACCTCCTTTGGCGGCCTGGGTGGCCACAGGTTTACCGGATGCTCGAGGGTGGTCCAAAGATGCTGGGTGGCGTAGGAACGCCAGGGCCGCCAACGCCCGCTGTGCTCTATGAGGGCCCGCTCCTGCGCCGGCAGGCCCAGCTGTTTGGCGGCCAGCTTGAGGCCGAGGTCGCTGGACGGGAATGCGTCGGGGTCGCCCAAGCCGCGCATGGCAATCATCTCCGCGGTCCAGGGGCCGACTCCGGGCAGGTTGAGCAACTGCTGGCGGGCGCGAGTCCAGTCGCATCCGGCGTCGAGAGTGACACTGCCGTCAGCGATTCCACCGACCAGCGCGCTCAATGTCCGCTGACGTGCCTTCGGCACGGCCAGGTGGATCGGGTCGATCTCGGCAAGTTGTTCGACGGACGGAAAGGTGTGCGTCAACCCCCCCAGGGCATCGTGGATCGGCTGTCCGTACGCGGTGACCAACCGTCCGGCGTGGGTACGCGCGGCCTTGGTCGATACCTGCTGTCCCAAGACCACCCGCACGGCCAGCTCGGCCTCGTCGACGGTGCGCGGAATGCGTTGTCCGGGAGCCTTGATCACCACCGGGCCCAGATCGGGGTCCGCGATGAGCGCGTCGACGACCGCTTCGGGATCGGCATCCAAATCCAGCAGGCGTCGGCACCGGGCCGTCGCAGTGGCAAGGTCGCGGAAGTCATCGAGCATCAGCAGGCAGCGCACGTGATCGGGGGCCGGGGTCAGGGTGACCACGCCGTTGCCCGAGGAAAGCCGCAGTGAGCGTCGGTAGGCGCCGTCTCGGATCTCCTCGCATCCGGGGACCGCGGTGGCAGCGAGATGTCCGAAAACACCCTCGTACGCGAATGGGGTCCGTACCGGCAACCGAAGTGACAGCACGCCCGCACCAGCGGGGTGCACCGCGGCATCGGATCCGAATTTCGCGACGGCACGCTTACGCAACGCCGTCGGAGTGCGGTCGCATACCAGGCGCACAGTGTCGTTGAACTGGCGGATGCTGGAAAACCCGGCGGCGAATGCGACGTCGCCGAACGGCAATTGGGTGGTCTCGATCAGCACCCGGGCGGTCTGCGTGCGCTGTGCGCGAGCCAGCGCGAGCGGGCCGGCGCCCACCTCGGCCTGCAATAGCCGCTCCACCTGGCGCGTCGTGTAACCGAGGTGACCGGCGAGGCCCGTGACGCCCTCGCGGTCGACCGTTCCATCGGCGATGAGTCGCATGGCCCGCGCTACGACGTCGCCGCGCATGTTCCATTCCGGGGAGCCCGGCGATGCGTCCGGACGGCACCGCTTGCACGCCCGGAAGCCCTCGCGTTGGGCAGCCGCGGCCGTCGGCAGAAACCGGACATTGCGGGCGAAGGGAGGCCGCACCGGACAACTGGGGCGGCAGTAGATCCGGGTAGTCAGGACCGCGGTGACAAACCAGCCGTCGAACCGGGAGTCCTTGGCTTGGACCGCCCGATAGCAGCGTTCGAAATCTTCGTGCACACTTCGACAATTACACCTAGGCACCGACATGACTGGCGGAAAAGCGACATCAAGGTGGATAGCTTTCACCGCCTGAGTGGCACGCACGCGGCAAGGCTATGCGCGTTTGCGGTGGCACATCCAACCATAACTAACAGGGTGTGGCGGGATCACTTACTGGGTTTGGCCGGTTTGGCAGGCTCGGCCGGCGAGGCCACCCGGGTGCGCTGGTCGTGACCACGCAGTTTCACATGTCTACCCAACGACCACCGTTCGCGTTCTTCTTCGCCCGCGTCTTCCACGGTCTGCGCGGAAGCCAAGAGATTGCCTGGGCGGCCTTTCGCCAGTTCGCACAACCGTGCGGCCTCGTTGACCGGCTCGCCGATCACGGTGTATTCGAAGCGTTCCTTGGCGCCCACGTTTCCGGCAACGACCGTTCCCGCCGCCACGCCGATGCCCGCCTGGCAGTCGGGCATTTCGTCGGCCAGCCGTTGGGCCATCACCCGCGCGGCAGCCAGCGCCTTGTCCTCGGGAGAATCAAGGTGATTCGGGGCGCCAAAGATCGCCAGCGAAGCGTCACCCTCGAATTTGTTGACCAGACCGCAATGCCGGTCGACTTCTTCGACAACGATCGCGAAGAACTGGTTGAGCACTTTGACAACCTCGCCCGGGGGCCGGCTGGTCACCATTTTCGTGGACCCGACGATGTCGATGAAAACGACCGCGACGTGGCGTTCCTCGCCACCCAGCTTTGGCCGCTCGCGTTCGGCGGCGAGGGCCACTTCGCGTCCGACGTGGCGACCGAACAGGTCGCGCACGCGTTCGCGTTCGCGCAGCCCGGCGACCATCTTGTTGAAACCGCGTTGCAGCTCCCCGAGTTCGGTGCCGTCGAACACCACCAGGTCGCCGCGCAGGTCGCCCCGCTCGACGCGCTGGAGTGCCGAGCGCACCACCCGCACCGGCGTCGCGGTAAGCCAGGCGAGGATCCACATCAGGGTGAACCCGAAGATCAGCG
>JAVROZ010000362.1:0-2875 GCA_032162485.1 Mycobacterium sp. | reverse complement strand
TGAGTGACCGGACAAGACGGTTCCTATCTGGCAGAGCTTCTGTTGGAAAAGGGCTACGAAGTGCACGGTGTGATCCGGCGTGGTTCCACTTTCACCACCTCTCGGATCGAGCATCTCTACACGGATCCGCACGAGGACGGCGCACGCTTCTTCCTGCACTACGGCGACCTGACCGACGGTTCCCGTCTGGTGACGCTGCTGCAGAAGGTTCAGCCCGACGAGGTGTACCACCTCGGCGCCCAGTCCCATGTCCGAGTGAGCTTTGACGAGCCCGAGTTCACCGGCGACACCACCGGCATCGGGACCACTCGCCTCCTCGAGGCAATCCGCATGATCGGACTCGATTGTCGGTTCTATCAGGCGTCCAGCTCGGAGATGTTCGGAGCGACACCGCCTCCGCAGAACGAGCTGACCGCTTTTCATCCTCGTAGCCCGTACGGCGCGGCCAAGGTATACGGCTACTGGATGGCACGCAACTACCGCGAGGCCTACGGCATGTACGCGGTCAACGGGATCCTGTTCAACCACGAATCCCCCCGGCGGGGGGAAACCTTCGTCACCCGTAAAGTGACGCGCGCGGTCGGGCGGATCAAAGCGGGACTGGACAAGGATCTCTACCTGGGAAACCTTGATGCAGCACGAGATTGGGGCTACGCGAAGGAATACGTCGAGGGCATGTGGCGGATGCTGCAAGCACCCGAACCCTCCGACTACGTGCTGGCCACCGGCACGTCTTACACGGTTCGCGATTTCGTCGCCGTTGCCTTCGATCACGCCGGTCTCGACTGGGCGAAATTCGTCAAGTTCGACGAGCGCTACGTACGGCCCGCTGAAGTGGACTCGCTCATCGGAGATGCCTCGAAGGCCGAGTCACAGCTCGGTTGGACGCCGCAGATTCTGATGCCGGATCTGGCCCGGCTCATGGTGGACGCCGATTGCGACGCAGCAATGGACCAGGCCGCCAATGCCGAGCGCCAGCGGCATGCACACAGGTTCGACGCTGGAACATCCTCGCGGCGGGCTTCCGGTGATAATTCCCGCGCTGGCCTGACGAAGCCGCATCTCACCGAAGTTGGGTAGCAAAACCGATGAATCCCGAAGATGCCGAAGAATACACCGAAGGGCTCGGCCAAATAGTTGCTGGCGCGCGCCGCCAGGTGGAGGAAGGCGCTCGTCTAGGTGTGCCGCAGGCGCTCGGAATGTCGCCCAGCGAATGGATAGAGACCCGCTTGGGGGGGTCCCCTGACGGCAAGACTGCCGCGCCACCACAAGCAGAACCTGAGATCCGCGCGTCCGACGTAGCGGAGGCTGAGAGCCCCGATCGCGGTAAGCGGCTGTTCCGACGGATGCCTCATGCCCTCAAAAAACCTTCGGCGCAGGCCACCGCAGCGGCATCACGTCCTGATGGCCATCGAATCAGTTTCCACTACTCGCCCCGGCATTGGCTCCTCATTCCCATCGGCGGAGTGTTGGGTCTGTTCGTGGGATTGACCTGGGCGGCCTCGGCCCCGGCTATTTACAAATCGCAGTCGGCCGCATTCGTCAGCATGACTGCCCTGCCGGCCGACAATCCGTATCACAGCGATCCATTCGGCGGCTCACAGTTCGCGCTGCAGCGGGTGCAGAGCTATGCGCACCTGGCGACCTCTCCTCGGGTCATCCAGGCGGCGATCAACGAATTGCATCGCCCCGATGCGGCCGAGGTGGCCAAGAATGTGAATGTCTCCTCCACCGGAGGGGTGATGCTGTGGGTGACCGTCGAAGACCGTGATGCCCAGGCTTCAGCTCGCTTGGCGGATTCGGTCATGGCCAACCTCGTTCGCTCAGTAGCCACGTTGGAGGGGGACGGTGGCCAACGGGCCCCCGTGCAGATAGTCCCGGTTCAGCCGGCGATTGTTCCCGAACAACCGGAGGCAACGGGTGGCTTCCTCAAGACGTTGGGCGGCCTGGTCGCAGGGCTTGGCCTCGGCTTCGGCGCTTTCCGTTTGATCCGGTCACGCCGCGACGACACAAAAAGGGACGCGGCGCCACCCCGACTGAAGCCCAACGCCCACGACGACAGCCCTAGTGTCGTGATGCTCCGGGTCGGCGACGGACGCGACTTCACCCGAAAAGTGGGCCGGTGACCACCGAACTCGTGTCCTCCGAAGCGCCCGCCGGCACTGAGGCCGAAGAGACTCGCGGGCGCCTGCCGTCGGTTTGGCGTTCTCTGTTGACAACCGGAGGGGCGCGCGTCGTCGTCCTTCCGGTCGGCGCGGTGTGCGGGCTGATCGTCTCGCGTCTGACGACGCTTGCCGTCGGGATAGACCAGTTCGGTGCGGTCATGCTGGTGGCGATGCTCAGTCAGCTCTTGATGTTCGCCGATCTGGGTGCCGGAGCCGCCGTCGCGACAGGACGGGCCCAAGTGCACGAGTCGCGGACGGGAACCGACCAGTTCCAGCGCACCATGCTGACTGCGATTCGCACCACGCTGTGTGCCGGCGGAATTCTCGGCGTTGTCGCGGCGGTTCTCGGTCTGCTCGGCGCCTGGCCCACCCTGCTCGGTATCCACGACAGTCACTTCAGCGCTGAAGTGAATATCGCGGCCGTGCTGACACTTTCGGCGTTCTGTGTGTCGCTGCCCTTCGCCCTGGGTGCCGATGTACTTCGAGGCAGTGGCCGTCTACACGAAGCTGTGGTACTTGCCGGCGTCTCCGGTCCGGCGTCGCTAGCCATCACCGCGGTGCTGTACGTGTTGAAGGCCCCAACGCTGGCGTATGCCCTTCCGATCCCGGTGGGCGTCCTGCTGGGCTACATATTCGCCGCAATGCGCGCGCAGCGTACCGACCGGCACATCTTGACCGGCGTGCTCCGCAGAGTTCTTCGGCCCCAGCGC
>JAVROZ010000361.1:0-3298 GCA_032162485.1 Mycobacterium sp. | reverse complement strand
GTGTTCGGCGTTGGCTTCTCGATACTGGCGTTACTGACTCGGCGCTGGGCTGTGGCGTGGGTGGCCCTGGCCGGCTCCATGCTGGCCAGCGGTACCGGGATGTTGGCCGTGTGGTCGCGCCAGACCGTGCCAGCGGGTCATCCCGGGCCTGGCGTCGGGCTGGTCATCTCGTGGATCACGGTGATTTTGTTGACTTTTCACTGGGCGCGGGTGGTCTGGCAGCGCACCATCGTGCAACTTGCCGCCGAGGAGGAGCGTCGTCGCGTGGTGGCGCAGGACCAGTCCAAAACCCTGCTGGCCACCCTGCACCCCACCACCGATAAGCCAAACGAACCCGGCAGCGCCGCACCGCGCGCTGCGGTGGATCCCGAGGACCGCTAGGACCTGCGGGTCAGCGCCTTGGCAGCTGCCTCGGCCCACTGACGCCACTGCGCGGCGTTCGCCGAGGCCTCGTCGGCTTCTTTGGTCTTGCCGGCCGCAGCCGCCTTGGCGGCCTGCTGTTCGAACTGCTCCGCACGGGCACGGAACTGCTCGGCGCGAGCCTGTGCCTGCGGGTCGGCCCAATCCGATTCGCCGGCGTCGCGCACCTTCTTCTCGACCGCGCGCAGCCGCCGTTCCAGCTCGGCGGACCGCTCCCGCGGAACCTTGCCGATCGCATCCCACTTGTCGGCGATCGTCCGCAGGGCCGCTCGCGCGGCGTCATTATTGCTGGTATCGATCTTCTCCGCCTCGACCAACAGCGCCTCTTTGGCCGCTGCATTGGTCCGCAACTCGTTGTCCTTTTCCGCCGTCACGGCATTACGGGCAGTAAAGAACGCGTCTTGAGCGCCCTTGAAACGACGCCACAGGGCGTCGTCCACGTCCTTGCTTGCGCGCCCGGCCGCCTTCCACTCGGTAAGCAGTTTGCGAAATTCTGCGCTGGTGGCGGCCCAGTCGGTCGAATCGGACAAGGCTTCGGCGCGCTCACACAGTCGTTCTTTGGACTGGCGCACACCCGACCGCTCGCGGTCCAAATCGGCGAAGTGGGATCCCCGGCGCCGGTTGAACGTCTCCCGGGCTGCGGAGTAGCGCTTCCAGAGTGCGTCGTCGACCTTGCGCTCCAGCCCGGCGATCGTCTTCCATTCGTCGAGGATCGCCCGCATCCGGTCGCCGGCGATCTTCCACTGGGTCGAGTTGGCGGCCAAATCCTCGGCCTCGACGGCTAGCGCTTCCTTGCGGGCGGTCTGCGCGGCCCGGTGCTCGTCACGCCTGGAGCGATTCGCGATGACATAGACGTCGATGCGCGCGCGAATGTCGGACAACCGGTCGGCCACCGAGTCGACATCACCCAGCACTGACATCGTCGGCAAAGTCTCGGCCAGCGCGGCGGCATTGGCCCTGATCTTGCGCGGATCCCCGGTTCCCGACACCAACCGCTCTTCCATCAGAGCTACCTCGGTGGTCACGTCTTCGAATCGCCTGCCGAAGTGCGCAAAAGCGGCTTCGGGGTCACCGGCCTGCCACGATCCGATGACACGCTCACCGGACTTGCTGATCAGCCAGACCGTGCCGTCCTCGTCGACGCGTCCGTATCGGTGTGGATCGTTTCGCGGGGAGCCTGACACCGGGTGGGCTACTGAGGCGCCGGGGCGGGGTGCCGGCCGAGGACCCGGCCGTGGGCCCGGTCGCGGCCCGGCAGCCGGCACCGCAACCGGTTCAGCCGGTGGAACCGCAGAGTCGTGGTCCCGGAATTCGTCACCCGTCATTTCGCTCGTCACCTACCCCTTTTAGCTTTCGCGCGGTCGACATCCGCGCAGCTGCCGCGCGAAGCGGCACCCTCCGGTCAGCAGCCTGCTCGCGTGCTCAGTTTCCAACCGGTTTCCAACATGTATTGAAGCAGTTTGACGGACGGCGCGCGGCCACCTTTCACCGATGCTTTTTCCACCAGGCGTCGAGCTGCTCGTGACTGGGCCCCTGCGGATCACCCTGGACCAGACCGATCACCAGCTGGGCTTCGTTTGTCCACACCAGCGACGGGTTGCTCTCCTGGACCGCACAGAACGCCATGCCGCCGATCTGCGGACTGTCCGCATGGTGCCATTCGGTCGGCGACTTGGCTTCGCCGGGGCAGTTGACCATGATGTCGGTGCGCAGGATGTTGTCGAAGAATTGGCGCAGCGTTTCGGTTTCCCCGAACACCGTGAAGATCGCTCGCGTGGGGCCGCCCGGGTCGATGTTCGCGTCGCAAAGCACCCTGGCCAGTGCATCTTTCGGCGGTAGGAAAGGCCTGCAGGCTCCTGGCGGGTACCCCAACGGCAGCAGGCTGAGCAGGCGTGCCAGCGCATCCGCCGACGCCATCGTCGACGTCTGGGTCGTCGTGGCCGCTGCCGATGTGGCTGTGCCGGACTTCGGTGCCGACGACGTGTTGTCCGGGCGCAGACTGAGCCAGATTCCCTGGGCGGCGAAGACCACGAGAATCACCAAGGCAATGGCCCCGATCAATATCCGCGGGTTACGCAGGCGCGAGATCGGCGTGGACGGACGCTGACTCGACGGCGGGATGATCGGCTGAAGTTCCGGTACAGGTGGGTCGGGTTTCGGTGGCTGCTGCGGTGGCGCAGCCGGCGGTGCGGGCGGGTCCGGCTCGCCCGTGGACGCCGTGACAGTCGCCGAAGACGGTGCGACGGACGGCGGAGACGGCAACGGCTCAGAGATGTCCACGCCGCGTTGCGCCGTCGAGGAATCCGGGTCGGGCTCAGCGACCCGGGCCGGCGGAACCGTGACGAGCCCGGCCGCCGCCGCGGCTTCGTTCGGCATACCCGATTCGTCGCTGCGTTTGAGGATGCGGAACTCCTGCGCCTGGTGCGGCGCGCTGAGCGCCTGATGGGCCGCTGCCGCCAGCTCTCCTGCACTGGCATAGCGCTCCTGCGACCGTTTCGCCATGCCCCGCGCGATCACCGCGTCGAAGGCGGTGGGGATACCGGGGCGCAGCTGGCTGGGACGCGGGATCGGTGCCATCAAATGCGCGGTGATCAGCATGCCGGCGCTGTCGGCACGATACGGCGGGGTCCCGGTCAGGCACTCGTGCAGCACACAAGTCAGCGAGTAGACATCGGCGCGTAGGTCCACCTCGGCGTCGGAAAACCGCTCGGGAGCCATGTATCGCCAGGTGCCCACCGCAGTCCCGATCTGGGTCAGCTTCTCGTCAGTGGCCGCGCTGGCGATGCCGAAATCCACCAGGTACACGAAATCGTCCTGGGTGATCAGGATGTTCTCCGGTTTGACGTCGCGATGCATCACGCCTGCGGCGTGCGCGGCG
>JAVROZ010000360.1:0-8235 GCA_032162485.1 Mycobacterium sp. | reverse complement strand
TCGAGACCTATGACATCGACCGACTGGTGGAGCTGTTCACCGCCGAGGCGATCTGGGAAATGCCGCCCTACACCGGTTGGTATCAGGGCGCGCGGGACATCATCACGCTCATCCATCAGCAGTGCCCCGCCGATCATCCGGGTGATATGCGCATGCTCCCGTTCGTCGCCAACGGGCAGTCCGGCGCGGCCATGTATATGCGCTCGGGCGATCGGCACGTGCCCTTTCAGTTGCACGTGTTGGACATAGGCCCCAGCGGGCTGTCACATGTGGTGGCATTCCTCGACGAGTCGCTGTTCGGCAAATTCGGGTTGCCGGAATTCTTGTGACCGAGCCGCCGAACGTCAGGCAGGTGCCTGGCAAACCATCATTTTTGTTGGGCGCCTTTGACATTGGCAGCGTCGGCTACGGCGCGCAGGAGTGCTTCGTGTCCGGGACAGCCTCTTCCTATGCTCCTGAATCGGAGTTGGGTCCAGACGGTCGTTGGAGCGTAACCGCCTCGGGCACAGCCGATTACACCACGCGGATCGTCGTACTCACACCTACCGACCCCACCCGGTTCAACGGAACGGTGCTGGTCGAATGGCTCAACGTCAGCGGCGGCATCGACGCTCCGGCCGTGTGGATGATGGCCCATCGCGAAATTCTTCGCTCCGGCTACGCATACGTGGCCGTCTCGGCACAGAAAGTCGGTGTGGACGGCGGCATCAACATGCTCGGGTTCGACATGTCGCTGAAGAGTCAGAACCCCACCCGGTATGCCGACCTGAGCCATCCGGGCGACGCATTCGCCTTCGACATCTTTTCCCAGGTGGGCGAGCTGGCCAGGCAGGGCGTCCTGGGCGAGCTGAGCGTTCGAGATGTCATCGCCATCGGGGAGTCCCAGTCGGCAATGTTTCTCACGACTTACATCAACGCCGTCGATCCGCTTGCCCGCGCCTACGACGGCTTCCTGGTGCATTCCCGATTCGGGCCGGCCGCACCACTGGGCGCAGGCTCCGTCTTCGATGAATTGCAGTCCAGCAGCACCCAAGCGGTCAGGTTCCGAGCCGACCTGCGCGTGCCGCTACTGACCGTCATCACCGAAACCGACCTTTTCGGCACTGCCCGCCTGGGTTACCTGCATGCCAGACAACCGGACAACGACCTGTTCCGGACCTGGGAGATACCCGGGACGGCGCACGCCGACAATTACACGATCCAGGTGGCGCCGATCGACTCCGGTTCTGCGCCGATCGAGGAACTAGTCGCGGCATACGCACCCACCAACAACCTGATGGGTCAGGAACTCGACCACTACATCAATTTCGGCCCGCAACACCACTACGTCGTCCAAGCCGCGATCGCCGCGCTCAACGCGTGGGTAGGAACCGGTGCCGCACCGCCGAGTGGTCCTCCGATCGAGGTCGACGGATCCGATCCGGCTGGGCCGACTCTCGACGCGAACGGACTGGCCCGGGGCGGTGTCCGCACACCGTGGGTGGACGTGCCTATCGCCCGGACCTCCGGTGACGGAGAAGCGGAGGGCAACCTCATGGTGATGCTCTTCGGATCCGGCGAGCCCTTCGACGACGCGACCCTGGGTCGCCTCTACCCCGGCGGGGTCGACGAGTACGTCGAGCGCTTCACCACCGCACTCGACACGGCGATCCAATCGAGGTTCGTCCTGGAGGCAGACCGCGACGAGATCCTCGAACTCGCCGCCGCGACGTACCCCAGCGGTTAGAAGAGCCGACTGTCCGGTGCCGGCCCCGACACCGGGCGCACCAGGCCGGCACCGGTGACCAGCGGGAGATCCAGCGCGCAGAGCAGTCCGGGCGCAGCAGCACAGACCGCGGGAATCGCGTTCACCATCCGCGACGCGCCCGCAATGCGGGCACCGAGGTCGTGGTCGCCGTCATCAGCCATTTCGAATTCGCAACGCATGCTGGGCGAACCGTCGATCTCCACGCGATACAGGCCGCGGCCGGATGCCGCCCCGTACCCAAGTTCCTTGGGCTCGATGCAGATGCGCGGCTGCGGCCAGTTCGGTGCGATGTCGTCGCGCATGCGCGTCACATGGTCCAGGACCAGGGTTGGGGTGTCCCCGACGTATCCGGTCAGAGTCGAACGCATCGCCGCGATAGTTCCGGCCGCGATGTGACCGGTGGGCGTATCGAACGACTCGGTGGCAGCGACCCGCTCGACGTTCTCCTGGATGCGGTCGATCTTGATGTCCAGCCCGGCGGCCAGTTGATGCAGAACCGGGCCCCAGCCGAAGGTGAAGATTCCGGGCGCAGCGGCGAACGGCGTGGCTTCGGGTGGCTGACCGAAGCCCAGAATCTCATACACCGCGGCCTTGTCCGGATAGGTGGCGTAGTTGAACATCTCCGTCACCCGAATCGACTCGATCACCCTGGATACTCCCGAAAGCACCAATGGCAAAACATCATTGGCGAAGCCGGAGTCGATCCCGGTGGTGAAGAAAGACACCCCCCCGGCCAGGGCGGCCTCTCGCAGCGGCTCGGTGAACGCACCGTCGACGGCGTCGGGAAATACCAGTGGCACCACCGAACACGACACCACGTTCTTCCCGGCGCGCAGGATCGCCGTCATGTCCTCGATGGCCTGCAGCGGCCGCAGGTTGGCGGCGGCGGCATACACCACCACGTCGGCGTCGCCGGCCAGCATCGCCGCCGGGTCCTGGGTGGCCGCCACCCCCACCGGCGGGATTCCGCAGAGTTCGCCCGCGTCACGCCCGGCTTTGGCGTCACTGTGGACCACGAGATCCACCAATTGCAGCTCGGGGTGGTCGATGACTCCCCGCAGCGCGATCAGACCCATGGAACCCGGACCCCATACCCCCACCTTTAACATCTTTTCTCCTATTATTAGGATGCAAATAACTATATTTAGGACGGATGGTAGGGAGGTGGTCACGGTCACGTCAACCGCCAAGTCGCCACCGACGCGCCGGGTGATGGACGTGCTCGGCACGCTGGCGGATTCACCGACCGGAAGGACCTCGGCCGAGATCGCCAAGATCTGCGGGATCAGCACCTCGACCTGCGCACTGGTGCTCGCCGAACTGGAGGGCCGCGCGTGGGTGACGCGCCACGACGACCGAAGCTATGGCTTGGGCAGCGGCTTGTTCGGGCTGGTGCACGGTCTGCGCCGGCAGTTTCCGCTGCTGGATCGGGGCCGTGCGGCGCTGAGCTTCCTGCACGACACCCTCGGGGCTGGGTGCTCGATGTCAAAGATCGGCAGGCGGCATCTGAGCACAGTCGACGCGTTCGGCCATGGCACCGACGGAGAGCACGCCGTTGGGCAACGCTTCCCGATCGACCCGCCGTTCGGGTTGGTCGCCATGGCCTGGCGGGATGACGAGTTTGTGCGGGAATGGCTGCGCCGGGTCATGCCCTCACCGACCCGCGCCGAAATCACTCAGCACTTGGAGGTGCTGGCCGACATCCGGGCCCGCGGCTACGGCGCGTGGCGGTTCGACGACACCCACCAATCGCTGCACGACCGGTTGGTCACCGTGCTGACCTCCCTGGAGCCGACGACGCAGGTCACCCGTAAACTCACCGCACTGATGACAATGGTGACACTGCGATCGGTCACCGATTCGATCGAAACAGAGCTTGCGGCAACCGAATTCGTCATTCTCCCGATCTTCGGCAGAGACGGGCAGCCGGAGTATCAAATCGAAATTCATCTCGGCGGTGCGGGCGATCTGACATTGGCCCAGCTCGAGGCGGCGCTGCGCCACGCGCAGCAGCTGCTCACTTGACCGCTGTAGCCGCTGTAGCCGCTGCCGAGGTCATTACTGTGGGAGGCATGTCTGCCACCGTTGATATCCGGCGTGCAGCCGACCGGGCCGTCACCACGACGTCATGGCTGCAATCCAGACATTCGTTCTCGTTCGGCGGCCACTACGATCCGGGAAATACCCACCACGGGCTATTGCTGGTGAACAACGACGACGTCGTCGCGCCCGGCAGCGGTTTTGACACCCACCCGCACCGCGACATGGAAATTGTCACCTGGGTACTGGAAGGTGAACTGACGCACCAGGATTCCACTGGCAATAGTGGCGTGATCTATCCGGGCCTGGCTCAACGCATGTCGGCTGGCAGCGGGATACTGCATTCAGAGAAGAACGATTCATCCACGCAGCCAGTGCATTTCGTCCAGATGTGGGTGAGCCCCGATGAAACCGGCATCCCACCCGGCTACCAACAACACGAGATCGACGACCGACTGCTCCGCGGCGGCCTGGTCACCGTCGCGTCGGGCATCTCCAACCGCGATGCCCCGATCACCCTGCACCACAGCGGCGCCGCACTGCACTGCGCCCGGGTGCAGGTCGGCGACACCATCGACCTGCCCGGGGCACCGTATCTGCACGCCTTCGTGGCGCGCGGTCGCGTGACGTGCGAGGACGCGGGCGAACTCGGCACGGGCGACGCGGTCCGACTCACCGACACCGATGGCCGACAGCTGACGGCCGTCGAACCCGCCGAAGTGCTGGTTTGGGAGATGCACGCGAAGCTGGGCGGCTAACCGACATTAGAGTGGGCACGACAGACAGGAGCCCCGATGTCTCAAAAGCAGTCCGAGAAGCAGCCCCGGCACGCGGCACCCAAACCCAACCGGAACATCAAAGCGCTTCGCACGGTGCGGTTCTGGCTGGCGCCGATCATCATCACCCTGGCCCTGATGTCCGCGTTGTCGGCGCTCTACCTGGGCGGCATCTTGAATCCGACGACCAACCTTCGGCATTTCCCGATCGCGGTCGTCAATCAGGACGCCGGGCCCTACGGCAAGCAGATCGCCGACGGTCTGGTGGGCGGCTTGGACAAGGAGAAGTTCGACGTCCGCGTGGTATCGCAGGCCGAGGCCAGAGAACTACTCGACCGAGCGCAGGCGTACGGCGAACTGGTTATTCCGCCCGGGTTCTCGTCAAGGTTGCGCGATCTGGGGGAGAGCGCGCTGACGGCCAACCGGGCCGAAAGGCCATCCGTTACGATCTCGACCAATCCTCGGGCGGGCACGTTGGGCTCCAGCATCGCCGGCCAGTCCCTGACCCAGGCCATCGCGGTAGCGAACAGCAAAGTGGGCGAAAGGCTTTCGGCTGATGTGACGGCCCAGGCCGGTGGCGCTCCAATGGCCGGCGCCTCGGTATTAGCCCTGACCAGTCCGATCGAGGTCAAGTCGACCGTGTACAACCCCCTGCCGAACGGCACCGGCAACGGGCTGTCGGCGTTCTATTACGCGCTCCTGCTGTTGCTGGCCGGCTTCACCGGAAGCATTGTGGTCAGCACCCTGGTGGATTCGATGCTCGGCTATGTACCAGCCGAATTCGGCCCGGTCTACCGCTTCGCCGAACAGGTCAACATCTCGCGGTTCCGCACCCTGTTGGTCAAGTGGGGCGTGATGGTGATCCTGGGTTTGCTGACCTCGGCTGTCTATATGGCGATAGCCCACAAGCTCGGCATGCCCATCACGCTCGGCTGGCAGTTGTGGCTCTATGGGGTTTTCGCGATCAGTGCGGTCGGCATCACGTCCAGCTCTCTGATCGCGGTGCTGGGCTCGATGGGCATGCTGGTCAGCATGCTGATCTTCGTGATCCTCGGGTTGCCGTCGGCGGGCGCGACCGTACCGCTGGAAGCGGTGCCGCCGGTCTTCCGTTGGCTGGCCGAGTTCGAGCCGATGCATCAGGTGTTCCTGGGTGTGCGGTCGCTGCTCTATCTCAATGGGCAGGCGGATGCCGGGCTGTCTCAGGCACTGACGATGACTGCCATCGGCCTGGCAATCGGGCTGTTGTTCGGCGGCATCATCACGCACCTGTACGACCGCAAGGGTTTCCACCGGATCCAGGGAGCCGTCGCCCTGGCGATCGCCGCCGAACACCAGGCGCAGCACCAGGCACGCTTGAAGGCGCGTGAATCGGCCCCCGACCCGGCTCCCGAAACCCCGCCCGAAGTCGATGCCGAAACCGCACCGGCGCCCGGCCTCGAGCCCAGCCCGGCAACTGAGTCTGTCCCCGAAAGTTCAAGCGAGCAAACGTAATTCCAGCGCGGCCGAACCGTCACGTCGCTGTTACAAAAGTTGACAGTGTGACGGATGTGGCTGATTCTGGGATCGTCGCAACTTGAGAATCTGGCCGAAAGGGCTACCCGTGCTGTCGCCATCTGCCGTCTTGCGCAGACTGACGGCGAGCTGCGCAGCCCTGGCGGTGTGTGTCACGCTGGCCAGCACCACCGGCCAGCCCGTCGCACGGGCCGCCGACGCACGCGAGATGCTGGAACAGGCCATCTCCGCCACCAAGGGTTCCTACCTGGTGTACAACTTCGGCGGCGATCATCCCATGCCGCTTCTCGACGGCGCCGGTCACTGGTACGAGATGAACAACGGCGGCCATCTGATGATCATCAAGAACGCATCGACCCGGCTTCAGCCGCATCTGTTGGTGGACACGCACCAAGGTGACCAGGCGCGCTGCGAAAACAATGGCGGCGCACGCACCGGCGAAGGACTGTGGCAGGCATCGGAGACCTATGCGCCGCTGCAGGCGTGGCAACGAATGGGCCAGCCGACAATCGCGATCAACGCCAACTTCTTCGACGTCCGGGGGCAGAAGGGCGGCTCCTGGCGGACCACCAACTGCACCTCGCCGCTGGGCGCCTTCGTGGACAACACCCACGGCCAGGGCCGCGCCAACGAGGCGGTCACCGGGACCGTCGCCTACCCCGGTAAGCAGGGCCTTTCTGGCGGAGGTGAGTCCTGGACCTCGCTGACCACGATGATCCTGCCCGCAGGTGGCGCGCCCTATGTGCTGCGGCCGAAGGGGGGCCAGGACTATGACGTCGCCACACCGGTGATCCAGGACCTGCTCACTAAGAACGCGAAGTTCGTCGCGGTGGCAGGCATCGGGCTGCTGTCGCCGGGCAATACCGGGCAGCTTCATGACGGCGGTCCGAGCGCGGCGCGCACGGCGCTGGCCTACTCGAAGCAGAAAGACGAGATGTACGTGTTCGAGGGGGGCAACTACACCCCGGACAACATGCAGGATCTGTTCCGCGGTCTGGGCAGTGACACGGCCATCCTGCTGGACGGTGGTGGGTCCTCGGCGATCGTGGTACGCCGCGACAGCGGCGGGATGTGGGCCGGCGCCGGATCGCCGAAGGGATCGTGCGACACCCGTCAGGTGCTGTGCGACTCGCACGAGCGGGCGCTGCCCAGCTGGCTCGCCTTCAACTAATTCTTCAGCTCCGCAACGGGCTTACCGTCGGCCGGGCCGAAGCGGAAAATCAGCAGGCTGGTCGCGACCACTGCTGCCGCGAGGGTCAGCACCGGGGCAATGGCCACCCGCGTGAGGGTCGCACCGACCGTCGCGCCGGCGCACATCATAGCCACGACGCTGAAGCGCAGCCGCGCGCGTTTTCCACTGCCGCCGGCCAGCCGGCTGTCGACTCCGAGACCGACGATCGTCGACGTCAACACGGTGGTGGTGAGTTCCGGGATGCCGAACTGGCGCGCCGTGGAGTGTTGCACCCCGAAAGCGATCGCCATCCCGCCGATCACGAAGAGCTTGGTGTTGTCGTGGTAGTGCAGCACCCCCGTCCCGGCCAGGATCGACAGCACCAACAACAGGGTGACCTCGAGTCCCAGCGCTGCGATGAGCCAGCGCCGCCGCTGCTCACCGAAGTGCCGTGACAACCTGCCGCCAACAATGGTGCCCGACACGAATGCAGGAAATGCCACGACGGCGGCGGTCAAGTCGATGGTGGATCTCGGCGCGAGCCAGAAGCCCAGAAAGATCACGTTGCCCGTCATGTTGGCGACGAACACGTGACCGAGCACCAGAACACTGATCGCGTCGGCCAGCCCAGTGGCGAATGTCAGCAACAGCAGCGCCGTAACGGTAGACCGGTTGGATACCGGGGAGGCAATCACCATCGCCGGGTCCCGGCGCGCTACGGGTGGGGTGTCAGATCCAGCGAGGTGACAGTCGTCATGCGGGTCACCTTCCAGCGCCCATCTTCGAGCTTCATGTTGAGCCGGTAGGAAAAGTATTTAAGCGACGGAATTTGCTTGGTCAGCGGGCTGGTGGCCGTGGTATTGGTGTACACGATGGCGACGGCATTCGGACCGTCCAGCGACTCGACCGCGACCCCGGTGACTTCGGTGGAGTTGGTTATCTGGGCTTGCTTCATAGGCGCTGTCATGTGATCGGCGAACTTGCGGTAC
>JAVROZ010000359.1:0-2625 GCA_032162485.1 Mycobacterium sp. | reverse complement strand
GCGAAGAAGCCGTCGCCCGCGGTATCGATCTCACGACCGCTGTAGCGCTTCAGCGCCTTTCGGACGACTCCGTGATGGGTGGCAAGTACTTGCTTCCAATGCACATCGCCCAGCTCGCTCGCCAACTCCGTCGACCCGACGATGTCGGTGAACATCACCGTCGCCAAGGTGCGTGCGTCAGCGCCTCGGCGTCGCATGGGACGAAGTGTCGGCGGTTGCCGGACATACAGCAAGCGGGCCTGGATCCACAGGACGACGTGCTCAGCGAAGGACGTTGTCCACGAGGTGATCAAGCTGGATCCATCGGAGGCGGGCAACCAGCGATCATGTGGCACGTCGGTGCCCGTCCCAACCACAGGCCCATGCGAACGCTGCCGATGCGCGCGGACCCAGCGGTGACGGCGGCATCGTCTGCCAGGCGCGGGTCGCGGGGGTCATAGCTTGGACGCCTCGCCGACAGCCAACTGCATCTAGCCCCGAAAATCCGGGCTTCGTGGGGCGGGTCGGACTCGAACCGACGGCCAGTGGATTATGTGGACTCCGGGCTCACCCTTGTGCTATCGCCCTACGTAGCAGGCGTTCCGGACGTCATGACCAACCTTCGCGCGCACAATCCTCTGCTGTAAGCGTGGCTGCGAATCTGAGGCGGCATAGGATTCGCGCGGTCTGCCCAGCGAACAACCCCAGCTACTTGGGAATGGTGCCGGTGACGCTCGCTGCCGTGTAGAGCGTGGTTGCAGGTGAGCTGGCGGTATACGGATGCGGGTACGTGATGAGCGCAAGGTTGCCGTTTCCGCTGAAGCACGTCGCCACGCCGCTGGCGTTGGCGGTCGCTGTGCAGGTAACCGAATACAACGCGTTGATCTTAACTCGTACCGTGATGGCGAGCCCCGCAATCGGGCCGCCACTGGCCGTGTTGACGGCGGTGGTGGTGAACCGCATCCGGCCGACCGCCCGGGAGGCCGCCGCGCTCGTCGCCGAGGTATTCAGCGTGACGGCGGCCTGGACGATAGTGACCGTGCCGAGGTGGTAGCTGATCGAGTAGTCGTCCGCGACGGTGCCGGCGCAACTCGACTTGTTCTGGTACACGCTGGGCACCGTCGTAGTGGTGGTGTTGGCCTGGCACGCGGCCGGCGAGTCGAGTACGGCTGACGTCTCGCCGTACTGAAATCCGGAGTAGGTCGGGCTCACTGGCGGGATGGTGCCGTACGGGCCGGTCGCCGGCACAGGCGTGATGGTGAGGGGGGCCTTGGCGATGGTGAACGACCGGCTGACCTGCTCGGCAGGGAGGAAATGAGTGACATCGCCGGGCTGGTCCGCGCTTACGGCACAGACTCCTGTGCCGACGACATGAACTGCACCCGCGCGGATGGTGCAGATGGTTGGCGTGCTTGTGGTGTAGGCGATCGAGAAGGTGGACTCAGCCGTCGCGGCTGGCGTGATGTCCGCAGCGCCATAGGTGACATCCGGGAGTGTCGGGAAGGTAATCGTTTGAGGCTGCCGCGGTCCGAGGTAGACGGCCAGCCCCATCGGCCCGGCCAGGCCGCTGATCGGCACGGCACTTTGTGCTCCGTCAGGGGCAAATTTCTGGATCTGGCCGACGTCGATGAACCCGTTGTCGGAGGCGAACAGGTTGCCCGTTGCGTCAAGGGCAAGACCCCAGACATGGGAGAAACCACTAGCGACGGCTACTTGGATGCCGTTCGAGTTGATCCTCACGATGCGGTGATGGCCGCTGTCGGAGACGAACACGTTGCCGGCGATGTCCACCTCAACGCCGAGCGGGCCTGATAACCCGGTTCCAACGCCGGATTCGACGCCGTC
The DNA here is from genome assembly GCA_032162485.1 of Mycobacterium sp. Classification (GTDB taxonomy): domain Bacteria; phylum Actinomycetota; class Actinomycetes; order Mycobacteriales; family Mycobacteriaceae; genus Mycobacterium. Next base: position 801 of record JAVROZ010000359.1, on the reverse strand, counting down.
CGGTGCGATCTTGACAACCCTGGTCTCGCAGGCGTCCGCCACGTAGATGTTGCCGACGGGGTCGACCGCAACCCCGTGCGGGCTGCACAGCCCCGTCACGACGGTGCTCGTGGTGCCGTCCGGTGCGAGCTTCACTACGGCACCATCGAGTGTTGCTACGACGAGCTGGCCAACGGGGTCGAACGCGAGCGCAAACGCACTGCGGACCTGGGCGAGGGTGGTCTGTGTGCCGTCAGGGGTGATCTTGTCGATCTCGTCATAGCCGGCATAGATGTCCGAGCCATTGACGACATACACATTTCCAGCAGCATCGACCGCCACATCCGTGGGGTGATCGAATCCGCCGCCAACCGTGGACTGCGTCCCATCGGGGGCAACCGACACGACCTTGCTTCCGCGTTCATCCGCAATGTAAATCGTGCCGGGCGTCGGCGTTGCGGCCGCCGCGGAAGTAGCGCTCACCACGCTCGCGCCCGTCGCTGCCGTCAGCACCACGGCAAGCTGAACAATCGGCCGCAGCCATCGCCTCGCCGTCGACCGCGGAGCCCTACGCATCACCTCAGTACCCCCGGTTGACCATGCGGCGGACGGCTGGAGCCACAGGCTCTCCCGCGCGCGCCATCTCCGCAACTCAGCCGGATCGTCCGCCACAAGTCCTGCCTGCCGGTCGGGGTTGACCGAGCGCCTCGAGGGCGATCCTGTGCTTGAACGCGGCTGCTGTTTTGAGTCCGTTGCTCTCCTACCGCTGTGCTATCCGACAGCCACTGAATCAGAAGCACGACCGGGCTCCGACCCCTGACA
>JAVROZ010000358.1:0-7252 GCA_032162485.1 Mycobacterium sp. | reverse complement strand
TCGACATCGGAGTCAGCGACCGGTTGGCGCGCGAGATCGCCGGTTATGGCGCCGACGCGATCGTGTTGGAGCCGCAGTTGCTGCGCGAAGATGTTCTGGCCCGGTTGCGTGAAGCGGCCGGCATTGACGAGGCACCGGCATGACACGCGCTGGCGACGATGCAGAGCGAAGCGATGAGGAGGAGCGGCGCAGATGACACGCGCTGGCGACGATGCAGAGCGAAGCGATGAGGAGGAGCGGCGCAGATGACACCCGTATCCACCCGAGTGGTGCGGCTGCTCAATATGGTGCCGTACCTGCAAGCCAACCCGAGCATCACCAAGGCGGCGGCCGCCGCCGACCTCGGCGTGTCCGAGCAACAGCTGGAGCAAGACCTCCAACAGCTGTGGATGTGCGGGCTACCCGGTTACGACCCCGGCGACCTGATTGACTTCGAGTTCTCCGGCGACACGGTCAAGGTGACGTTTTCCGCAGGCATCGACCGACCGCTCAAGCTGACGTCCCCGGAGGCCACCGGACTGCTGGTGGCGCTGCGTGCCCTCGCCGACATCCCCGGCGTGGTCGATCCGGAAGCGGCGCGCAGCGCGATCGCCAAAATCGCGTTGGCGGCCGGTGCGGCCGGGCCTGACAACGCCGTTGCCGCCGTGGATGAACCTGCGCCCGTCGAGAGTCGGGCTGCGGCCACCGTGCGGGCCGCCGTACGCGACAAACGTGCGCTGACCATCGACTACTACGCCGCCTCGCATGATTCGCTCACCACCCGCATCGTCGACCCGATCCGCGTCTTGTTGATCGGTGGCCACAGCTACCTGGAAGCCTGGTCACGCGAGGCCGAGGGGGTGCGACTGTTCCGCTTCGACCGCATTGTCGACGCCACCGAACTCAGCGAGCCCGCGGCGCCGCCAGAGCCGGTCTTGCAGTCCCCGCCCGACACGTCGTTGTTCGACGGTGACCCTTCCCTGCCGTCGGCGACGCTGCGGGTGGCGCCGTCGGCTTCGTGGATGTTCGAGTACTACCCGATGAGGGAGCTGCGCGAACTACCCGACGGCTCCTGTGAAGTGGCCATGACCTACGCCTCCGAGGACTGGATGACACGGCTGGTTCTGGGCTTCGGATCGGCTGTGCGGGTGCTGACACCGGAATCGCTCGTGCAGCGAGTGCGCGCTGCCGCGGCGGCGGCCGTCGAGGCGTATCAGAGCTTGCAAACCAGCCCCGAACAGGCGTGACGCTGTATCCCGCCAAACCCGTGCGGGCTCAGTCGCGGCGGCGCGCAGCGCGCTTGTACCAGAGCGGCCCCTGAGCTGCGGTAGCATCGGGTCAACGTCTGGAGGTAACAAAGTGGGCAGTCTTCAACCGTGGCACTGGCTAATCCTCGCTGTTGTGGTGATCGTGTTGTTCGGTGCCAAGCGGCTCCCTGATGCGGCGCGCTCGCTGGGCAAGTCGCTGCGAATCTTCAAGTCCGAGGTCCGTGAGCTGCAAAGCGAGAACAAAACCGACTCGTCCCCGGAGACTCCTGCGGTCACCCCCACGCCGGTGCAAGCGCAGCGGGTTGACGCACCAGCGACCGCCGAGCAGGGCCATTCCGAGGCGCGACCGGCCTAGTCCGGCGTCACTCTGACCAAATGTCGTGAAAGGTTCCCGGGTCTCAGCGCGCGCTTTTGGTCCTCTCAAACGGCTGAACCCCCGTAACCGGCGTAGCCGTGCCAACCCTGATGGGACGATGTCGCTGGTCGACCATCTGACCGAATTGCGTACCAGGTTGCTGATCTCACTCGCCGCAATCCTGGTCACCACGTCTTTCGGTTTTATCTGGTACTCGCATCCAGTCTTCGGGGTAGAAAGCCTTGGCGAGTGGCTGCGGCACCCCTACTGTTCCTTGCCGTCATCAGCCCGCGCCAGCATCAGCGCGGACGGGCAGTGTCGGCTGCTGGCAACCGCGCCGTTCGACCAGTTCATGCTGCGCCTCAAGGTCGGTACGACGGCCGGGATCGTGCTGGCGTGTCCGGTGTGGTTCTACGAGCTGTGGGCGTTTATCACCCCCGGGCTCTATAAGAAGGAACGCCGCTTCGCCGTAGCCTTCGTGATTCCGGCGGTGGTGCTGTTCCTCGCCGGTGCGGGCCTGGCCTACCTCGTGCTGGCCAAGGCGCTGAACTTTCTCTTGACCGTCGGCAGCGACGTGCAGGTGACCGCCCTGTCCGGCGACCGGTATTTCGGCTTCCTGATCAATCTGCTCGTGGTGTTCGGCGTCAGCTTCGAATTCCCTTTGCTGATCGTGATGCTCAACATCGCGGGAATTCTGACCTACGAGCGGCTCAAGGCCTGGCGGCGCGGACTGATCTTCGCCATGTTCTTGTTCGCGGCCGTGTTCACGCCCGGCTCCGACCCGTTCTCGATGACCGCGCTCGGGATGGCGCTGACCGTACTGCTCGAATTCGCCATTCAAATCGGCAGGCTGCACGACAAGCGGAAAGCCAAGCGTGAAGCCGCCGCGATTCCGGACGACGAAGCGTCGTCCATCGACCCGCCCTCGCCGATACCGGCGCCGTCGGTAATCGGCGGGTCCCATGACGACGTCACCTGAGTGCCCTCGGCGCGAGCGACCGCGTCTGCACGGTGACACGCCGGCAGGACCGGCATTAAGCGGACTCTCGCGGGAGAGCGCGGCGGCAGCGTGACCGATCTGCCCGAATTGGCTGGGTTCAGCGCCGAATTGCCCTTCGCACTCGACGACTTTCAGCGACGGGGTTGCGCTGCGCTCGAGCGCGGTCACGGGGTGCTGGTCTGCGCGCCGACCGGCGCCGGCAAGACAGTCGTCGGCGAATTCGCCGTGCACCTGGCGCTGGCGGCCGGCGGCAAGTGCTTCTACACCACGCCGCTCAAGGCACTGAGCAACCAGAAACACACCGACCTGACCGCGCGCTATGGGAAGGACCGGATCGGGCTGCTGACCGGCGACGTGTCGATCAACTCCGATGCCCCCGTGGTGGTCATGACCACCGAGGTGCTCCGCAACATGCTCTACGCGGATTCTCCTGCGCTGCAAGGACTTTCGCACGTGGTGATGGACGAGGTGCATTTCCTCGCCGACCGCATGCGCGGCCCGGTGTGGGAGGAGGTCATCCTGCACCTGCCCGAGGAAGTGCGCTTGGTTAGCCTGTCGGCGACGGTGAGCAACGCCGAAGAGTTCGGCGGCTGGATCCAGACTGTGCGCGGCGACACGACGGTGGTGGTCGACGAACATCGGCCGGTGCCCTTATGGCAACACGTCCTGGTGGGCAAGCGGCTTTTCGACCTTTTCGACTATCGGTCGGAGGCTCACGGTGGCTCCGACAAAGCACACGTCAATCCCGAACTGCTGCGCCACATCGCCCATCGGCGCGAGTCCGACCGTATGTCTGACTGGCAGCCACGGCGCCCCGCACGAGGCGGGCCCGCGCGCGGAGGTGGGCGTCCTCGCTTTTACCGCCCGCTGCCCAGGCCGGACGTGATCGCATCCCTGGACTCCGCCGGGCTGCTGCCGGCGATCACCTTCGTGTTCTCCCGTGCCGGGTGTGACGCCGCCGTCCAGCAGTGCCTGCGCTCGCCGCTGCGGCTGACCACCGAGGAGGAGCGGGTACGGATCGCGGAGGTTATCGAGCACCGCTGCGGTGAACTGGCCGACGACGATCTGGCGGTGCTGGGCTACTACGAGTGGCGCGAGGGGCTGCTGCGCGGTCTGGCGGCTCACCATGCCGGGATGTTGCCCGCATTCCGTCACACCGTCGAGGAACTGTTCACCGCCGGCTTGGTCAGGGCTGTTTTCGCCACCGAGACCCTGGCGCTGGGTATCAACATGCCCGCCCGCACCGTCGTGCTGGAAAAGCTGGTGAAGTTCAACGGAGAGCAGCACGTGCCGCTGACACCGGGGGAGTACACCCAGTTGACCGGCCGTGCCGGCAGGCGGGGTATCGACGTTGAGGGACATGCCGTGGTGCTGTGGCACCCAGATGTCGAACCGTCCGAGGTGGCAGGTTTGGCATCCACCCGTACTTTCCCGCTCCGCAGCTCGTTTGCCCCGTCGTACAACATGACGATCAATCTGGTGCATCAGCTGGGGCCGGAACAGGCGCACCGGCTGCTGGAGCAGTCGTTTGCGCAGTACCAGGCGGACCGGTCCGTGGTCGGATTGATCCGCGGAATCGAGCGTGGCAAGAGCATGCTTGACGAGATCGCGGCCGAGGTGGGTGGACACAAGGCGCCGGTGCTGGAATATGCCCGGCTGCGCGCCCAGATCAACGAGCTGGAACGCTCCCAGGCCCGCGCGTCGCGGCTGCACCGACGGCAGGCTGCCAGCGACGCACTGGCCGCGCTGCGCCGCGGCGACATCATCACCATCACTCACGGCCGCCGGGGCGGACTCGCCGTGGTCCTGGAATCTGACCGCGACAGCTCCGACCCGCGGCCGCTGGTTCTGACGGAAAGTCGCTGGGCGGGCCGGATCTCGTCGGCCGACTATTCGGGTGCCACGCCGCCGATCGGGTCGATGACATTGCCCAAGCGCGTCGAACATCGTCAGCCGCGCGTGCGACGAGATCTGGCGTCCGCGCTGCGATCGGCCGCCGAAGGTCTGACGACTCCCAAGGGCCGACGCGACAAGGAGGATGGGCACTACGACCCCGAGCTGACCTCGCTCCGGGAAGAGCTGCGTCGCCACCCCGCACACAACGCGCCCGACATGGAGACACAGATCCGGCAAGCCGAGCGATACCTGCGCATCGAACGAGACAACGCGCAGCTGGAACGCAAAGTCGCTGCCGCCACCAACTCGTTGGCCCGCACCTTCGACCGGATCGTGGGACTGCTCACCGAACGTGAGTTCATCAAAGGCCCGGCCACCGATCCCCGGGTGACCGACGACGGGCGATTGCTGGCACGGATATACAGCGAAAGCGACCTGCTGGTGGCCGAATGCCTGCGCAGCGGCGCGTGGGCTGGGATGAAACCGGCCGAGCTGGCGGCGGTCGTTTCGGCGGTGCTTTACGAGACGCGCGGCGCCGACGGACCGGGCGCGCCGTACGGCGCTGACGCCCCGACGCCGCGGTTGCGCCAGGCGCTGAATCAGACAGCAAGGCTGGCTACGAAGCTGCGCGCCGATGAGCACACCCACCGGATCGCCCAGAGCCGCGAACCCGACGACGGTTTCGTCAGCGTGATCTACCGATGGGCGCGCACCGGAGACCTGGCGGCGGCGTTGGCCGCGGCTGAGGCAGCCGGCAGCGGGTCGCCTTTGTCAGCAGGGGATTTCGTGCGATGGTGTCGCCAGGTGCTCGACCTGCTGGACCAGGTTCGCAACGCCGCCACCGACCCCGACGTGCGGGCGACAGCTAAGCGCGCTATCAATGACATTCGGCGCGGCGTCGTGGCAGTTGATGCCGGGTAGGCTAGGCCGGAGCTACGGTTACATCAGATGTGATCGTTACAGGACCACAGAGGCTAAAGGGTGGCCAGGACAAATTCGACTGAGGAGCAACGATGAGTGGACCGCAGGGGCCAGACCCTAGGTGGCAACAGCCTGGCCAGGGTTCCTCGGACCCGACCATGGCTGGGTCGCCGTGGCAGCAGCCGGGTGGCGGTCAAGACGGGGCCTGGCAGGGGCAGTCCTACCCGGCCGCCGAGTACCCGGGGTATCAACAGCCCTCTGAACCTGCCTATCCGCAGCAGTACTCGCAGCCGGCTTACCCCTCTGACTTCAGCTCGCAGGCCACCCAATACGGCGCGACCCCTCAGTTCGGGCAGCCTCCCCAATACGGTCAGCCGGAATACGGTCAGCCCCAATATGGCCAGCCGCCGCAGCAATACGGGCAGCCGGGTCAACCCGGTCAGCCGGGGCAGTACCCGCCGCAGGGAGTGAACGCCTACGGCCAACCGATTCAGGGGTCGAAGCGTTCCAAGGGGTTCATCGGCGCCGTGGTCGGCGGCATCGCGCTGCTCTTCGTCGTTGTCATCCTGGTGCTCGGGTTCGTGGTACCCGGGTTCTTTGTTACCACCAAGCTGGACGTCAATAAGGCCAACTCCGGTGTGCAGTCGATTCTCACCGACGAGACCAGCGGCTACGGCGCCAAGAACGTCAAAGACGTCAAGTGCAACGGCGGTTCTGACCCGACGGTGAAGAAAGGCGGCACGTTCGACTGTGCCGTCAGCATCGACGGCGCGGCTAAGCACGTCACCGTCACGTTCCAGGACGACAAGGGCACCTACGAGGTCGGTCGCCCCCAGTAGTCACCCGGGCAGCGCGTCCAGCGCTTTCTGCAGTCGCGAGATCGAGGAGCCGACGCCGTACCGCGTCGCCAGGTCCGCGGTGCGTACGGGATCGGCAGCGGCCAGTGGCAATTTGTCGGTCGGCGTCGACAGCGTGACCGGCGCGTCGGTGGCCACGCGTACCACCGATTGCGCTGCCTCGATGTAGTCGGCGGCCGAACGCAGTTTGTTCCGTAATCCCTTGGCCATTCGGGATTTCGAGTCTTCGGCGGCAGCCACGATCTGGTCCAGCGAACCGTGTTCAGCGAGCAGGGTGGCGGCGGTCTTCTCGCCCACGCCCGGTACTCCCGGCAGGCCGTCCGACGGATCTCCGCGCAGCAGCGCAAGCTCGGCGTATGCCGGTCCGGCCCGATCCGGCGAAACTCCGTACTGCTCGGCCACCTCTTTGGGGCCGAAGAGGGTGGCCTTGGACAGGCCGCGGCCCAGGTAAAGCACCCGGACGGAGACGGGGTCGTCGGCTACCACCTGCAGCAGGTCGCGGTCCCCGCTAACCACCACCACCGGATCCTTACGTTCCAGGGCGGCCAGGGTGCCCAGCACATCGTCGGCCTCGAAACCCGGTGCGCCGGCCGTCGCGATACCGAAGGCGTCCAGCAACTCCAAGATCATGTCGACCTGGGGAGTCAGCTCGTCAGGCACTTCCTCGATGTCCGGCTGGCCTTCCGGCTCAGGCTCGGCGACCCGGTGTGCTTTATAGGACGGGATGAGGTCCACCCGGAACTGTGGTCGCCAGTCCAGATCAAGGCACACCGCCAACCGACCAGGCTTCTGCTGCGAAATCACCACGGCCATTGAGTCGATGAATCCACGAACGGCATTGACCGGCCGTCCGTCGGGAGCCTTGATCGACGACGGCACTCCGAAGAATGAGCGAAACCACATGCTGGCGCCATCGAGCAACACTAGGGGTGCGGGCATGCCCGTAATAGTGCCAGGCCGTCCGGTTAGCCTGGCT
>JAVROZ010000357.1:0-3092 GCA_032162485.1 Mycobacterium sp. | reverse complement strand
CTCGGCCATCATGGCCGAAACCGGGTTAAGTTTTCTGGGTTTCGGAGTCCAACCCCCGGATGTGTCGCTGGGCACCTTGATAGCCGACGGCACCCAGTCCGCAACCACGTTCCCCTGGGTGTTTCTGTTCCCGGCCGGAGCGCTGGTGCTGATTGTGTTGTGCACCAACCTGACCGGCGATGGACTACGGGACGCGTTCGATCCCGGCGCCAGAACTCTGCGCCGGGGTGACAAATGAGCCCGCTGCTCGAGGTGACCGACTTAGCGGTCTCCTTTCCGACCGACGGCGCTCCGGTGACGGCAGTACGCGGCATCAGCTATCACGTCAATCCCGGTGAAGTAGTGGCGATGGTCGGCGAATCGGGCTCGGGAAAGTCGGCGGCGGCGATGGCGGTGGTGGGCCTGCTGCCCGAGTACGCGAGGGTAGGCGGCTCGGTGCGGTTACACGGCACCGAGCTGTTGGGCCTTGCCGACGACGCCATGTCGCGGTTCCGCGGCAAGGCGATCGGCACGGTGTTCCAAGACCCGATGTCCGCACTGACCCCGGTCTACACCGTGGGCAATCAGCTCGCCGAGGCGATCCGAGTGCATCAGCCGGGTGTCGACAAGAAAGCCGCACAATCGCGCGCGGTGGAATTGCTTGAGCTCGTGGGTATCTCACAACCACAGCAGCGGGCCCGGGCATTTCCGCACGAGCTTTCCGGGGGTGAACGGCAGCGTGTGGTGATTGCTATGGCGATCGCCAACGATCCAGACCTGCTGATTTGCGACGAACCCACCACCGCTTTGGACGTGACCGTTCAAGCGCAGATCCTAGAAGTACTCAAGAAGGCACGCGACGTCACCGGCGCCGGCGTGCTGATCATCACCCATGACCTCGGTGTGGTCGCCGAGTTCGCCGATCGCGCCCTGGTGATGTACGCCGGACGGGTCGTCGAATCGGCTTCGGTGAGCAATCTCTACCGTGATCGCCAGATGCCTTACACCGTAGGGCTATTGGGTTCGGTTCCACGGCTGGATGCCGCCCAGGGCACTCGACTCGTCCCAATTCCCGGTGCTCCCCCGTCGCTGGTCAGCCTGGAACCGGGCTGTCCGTTCGCGCCGCGCTGCCCGCTGGCCATCGACGAATGCCGCGCCGCCGAACCCGAATTGATCCCGGTATCCGGCAGCGTCGGCGCCGATCACCGGGCAGCGTGCATCCGCACCGATCTGGTCGTCGGGCGCAGCGCCGCTGACATCTACGGAGTGAACATCGAGGGCGGTGGTGTGGTACCCGAGCACTCGGCCGTCGTCGTGAAGGTGCGTGATCTGGTCAAGACCTATCCACTGACCAAGGGTATCTTGCTGCGTCGCAAAGTCGGCGAGGTACGAGCGGTCGACGGCATCACCTTCCAAGTGCCGCAAGGCCAGACGTTGGGCATCGTCGGTGAATCCGGTTCGGGCAAGTCGACCACCTTGCACCAGATCCTGGAACTCACGGCGCCACAGTCCGGTTCGATCGAAGTGCTCGGCACCGACGTCGCCACCCTGAGCAAGACGGACCGGCGGTCGTTGCGGCGCGATATCCAGGTGGTTTTCCAAGACCCGGTGGCGTCGCTGGATCCGCGACTGCCGGTCTTCGAGCTTCTCGCCGAACCACTGCGGGCCAACGGGTTCAGCAAGAGCGACACCAACGCGCGGGTCGCCGAACTACTGGGCATCGTGGGCCTGCGCCGGGCCGACGCCGACCGATACCCTGCGGAGTTCTCCGGTGGGCAGAAGCAGCGCATCGGCGTCGCGCGCGCGCTGGCTCTGCAACCCAAGATCCTTGCCCTAGACGAACCGGTGTCCGCGCTCGATGTCTCGATTCAGGCTGGGATCATCAACCTGTTGCTGGACCTGCAGGACCGGTTCAGTCTGTCGTACCTGTTTGTCTCCCATGATCTTTCAGTGGTCAAGCACCTAGCTCACCAGGTGGTCGTGATGTATCGCGGCGCGGTGGTCGAGCAGGGTGACAGCCAGGAGGTGTTCGGCAATCCGCAACACGAGTACACACGTCGACTGCTTAGCGCGGTACCGCAACCGGAGCCCGGCAATGACTAGCCGCGGTGTGTGGGGAGCGGTGAGCGCTCTGCTCGTGGGCGCTCTGGTGTTGTCCGGATGTTCGGCGGGCGCCTCGTTGACACCCTCGGCCTCCGGAAACGCTTCGCTAGGCACCAGTAGCGACATCAACCCGCAGAATCCCGCGACACTGCGCAACGGCGGCGATCTGCGGTTGTCACTCAGCGATTTCCCGCCGAACTTCAACATCTTGCACATCGACGGCAACAGCGCCGAAACCGCTGGGATGCTCAAGGCCACCCTGCCGAACGCGTTCGTCATCGGAGCGGACGGCTCGACGACGGTCAACACCGACTACTTCACCAGCGTCGAACTCACCGGCACCGATCCCCAGGTCATCACGTACACCATCAATCCCAAAGCGGTGTGGTCCGACGGCACTCCGATCACCTGGCAGGACATCGCCAGTCAGATCCACGCGACTAGCGGCGCCGACAAGGCGTTTGAAATTGCGTCGACCAACGGGGCTGAGCGCGTCGCCTCGGTGACCCGCGGTGTGGACGACCGGCAGGCCGTCATGACCTTCTCCAAGCCCTACGCCGAGTGGCGGGGCATGTTCGCCGGCAACGGCATGCTGCTGCCGGCCAGCGTCACCGGCACCCCTGAGGCGTTCAACACCGGCTGGCTCAATGCCCCGACGCTGTCGGCAGGTCCGTTCATCGTGTCCAAGCTGGACCGGGCCAAACAGCGAATCATCTTGACCCGCAATCCAAAGTGGTGGGGCAAGAAACCACTTCTGGACTCCATCACACACCTGGTGCTCGATCCCGCGGCGTCACTGCCCGCGTTGCAGAACAACACGATCGACGCGACCGGAATCGGCTCACACGACCAACTCATCATCGCCGAACGCACCAAGGGCGTATCAATCCGGCGGGCGCCCGCGCCGAGCTGGACGCACTTCACGATGAACGGTGCAAACGGGTCGATCCTCGCCGACCGGGATTTGCGCCTGGCGGTCTGCAAGGGCATTGACCGGAAGACCGTCGCCG
>JAVROZ010000356.1:0-3031 GCA_032162485.1 Mycobacterium sp. | reverse complement strand
CTCCGAAGGCAGGAACGGGAGGGCACACGTTGCGTACGTTCAGTCCGGAATGACCAACGAGGCCGCCGCGTACGCGGCCGCTCGGCTCTAGTTTCCGAGGCGGTCCGCGACCTTGTCGGCGACACCGTGGAATGGATGGCGTTGGCCACACGCAGTGGGTTCCTTCTGGAGCCTCGCTGCCGGGTGTGCCGCAACGACCAATTAAGTACGAGGCGAAATGATGTCGTAGCCGCGTAGCTACCTCGGCGTGCCCAGCGGGTCATCCAATCCAAAGCCACCGCTACCGGAACATCGACCTCCGCGCAAAGTCACCGACCCGGCCAGGCGACTTCGGCCGGTTTGGGAGCCAAGCGGGTTGGGAACCTTGAGCGGTATACGGTCAGTATGCGACGACAATCACCGTGGTGAGTGGCTGGAAAGTGGCGCGGGCCGGACGTCGCGGGGTTTGTTGCGGCCGTCGAAGGAGATCGCTCCCCGGACGGCATGAGAACAATGCCGGTAGTTGGCCCGCCGAGACTTATCGCTGGTCCCGCTATCGAGCCGCCGGAAGGACGCGCCGTGCTGCAGGGAATCGCCCGACTCGCCATCGCCGCGCCAAAGCGCATCATCGGGATCGCCGTCCTGGTCATGATCGGCACCGCCATTTTCGGCATCCCCGTCACCAAGAGCTTGTCCGCGGGCGGCATGCAGAACCCCGCTTCGGAGTCATCGCAGGCGGCGGCGCTGCTCTCGGAGAAATTCAACCAAGGCGACATGGACATGCTGGTCACCGTCAAATCCGACAGCGGCGTACAGAGCGCCGCGGCCCGGGCGGCCGGCATGGACATCGTGCAGCGACTACAGGCCTCCCCGAACGTCGGCCAAGTGGTGTCCGCGTGGACCTCTCCGCCGTCGGCGACACCATCCCTTATCAGCAAGGACGGCAAGACCGGGCTCATCGTGGCGGGCATCTCGGGCGGGGACACCGACGCCCAGAAGCACGCCAAGAAGCTAGCCCGCGAACTGGTCTACGACCGCGACGGTGTCACCGTCCGCGCCGGCGGCGTCGCGATGGTCTATGCGCAGGTCAATGCCCAGACCGAAAAAGACCTGCTGCTGATGGAATCGATCGCCATACCGCTGAGCTTCCTGGTGCTGGTCTGGGTATTCGGCGGCCTGGTCGCGGCGGCTCTGCCGATGACTGTCGGGGGCTTCGCGATCCTCGGCTCGATGGCGGTGCTGCACACCATTTCGCTGTTCACCCACGTCTCGATCTTCGCGCTCAATCTGACGGTCGCGATGGGTCTGGCGCTGGCCATCGACTACACGTTGCTGATTCTGAGCCGGTTCCGCGACGAACTTGCCGAGGGCGCCGACCGGGACCGGGCCTTGATCCGCACCATGGCCACGGCGGGCCGCACAGTGCTGTTTTCGGCGATGACGGTTGCGCTGTCGATGGTCACGATGGTGCTATTCCCGCAGTACTTTTTGAAGTCGTTCGCATACTCCGGGGTTGCCGTGGTCGCGTTCGCCGCGACGGCGGCCGTGGTCCTGACGCCGGCCGCAATCGCGTTGCTCGGAGCTCGCCTGGACTCGTTGGACATGCGTCGGCTGCTACGCCGGGTACTGGGCCGGTCCCAGCAGCAGCCGAAGCCCGTCGAGCAGACGTTCTGGTACCGCTCAACGAAATTCGTCATGCGCTGGGCGGTGCCGATCGGCGTCGCGATCGTCGCGTTGCTGCTAATGCTCGGCTCACCGTTCCTGAGCGTGAAGTGGGGCTTTCCCGACGATCGGGTCCTGCCCAAGTGGGAATCGGCACGCCAGGTCGGCGATCAACTGCGCACAGACTTCGCCGTGGACTCGGCGACCAACGTCACCGTGGTGATCCCGGACGTGAGCTCGGTCAGACCCGACGAGCTCACCCGGTATGCCGCCGCCCTATCGCAGGTTCCCGATGTGTCGTCGGTGTCCGCGCCCGGAGCGACGTTCATCCGCGGCGCGCCCGCGGGGCCGCCGTCGGCACCGACCGGAATCAAGGACGGCAGCGCGTTCTTCACCGTCGGCAGCACAGCTCCGCTGTTCTCCGACGCGTCGGCCGCCCAGTTGGACCGGCTGCACGCCGTCCCAACGCCAGCCGATAAACGGGTGCAACTGGCCGGCGTTGCGCAGATTAGCCGCGACAGCGTGCACGCCATCACCGTGCGGCTGCCCATCGTGCTTGGCATCATCGCCGTCATCACATTCGTGCTGCTGTTCATGCTGACCGGCAGCGTGGTGCTGCCCTTGAAGGCCGTGGTGCTCAACGTCTTGTCATTGAGCGCCGCATTCGGTGCACTGGTGTGGGTCTTTCAAGACGGACATCTCGGCGGCCTCGGCTCGTCGGTGTCCGGCACGCTCGAAGTCAATCTGCCGGTGTTACTGTTCTGCGTCGCATTCGGGCTGTCGATGGACTACGAGGTGTTCTTGGTCTCGCGGATCCGGGAATATTGGCTCGAATCGGCCCGTACGCCGGCCGACAACGACGAGAGCGTCGCGCTGGGCCTCGCCCGCACCGGCCGGGTGATCACCGCGGCGGCCCTGCTGATGTCGATTTCGTTCGCCGCCTTGATGGCCGCGCAGGTGTCGTTCATGCGGATGTTCGGGCTCGGGCTGACGGTGGCGGTACTGGTGGATGCGACGCTGGTGCGGGTGGTGCTGGTGCCGGCGTTCATGCATGTCCTCAGCCGCGCCAACTGGTGGGCACCGAAACCGCTTGCCCGCCTGCATGATCGGTTCGGTTTCAGCGAGACCGCGGGCCATGGCGGTCAGCAGGCACAGACCTCCGCGCAAGCAGGTCAACATGACGATTCAAGCTCTAGCGAATCGCATAACGTCCGAGGCTGACTCGATCGCCACCGATCGGCGCCTACCATCGCCGGATTCGCGTCAACATGCTCGTCACGGCGCCGAGCCGCGAGGGCAACAATCCAGTCGCCCAGCTACAGGTCGTCGGTATTGGCCGTACAGGACGAGGGTGCGGTCGGCCTTCTCCTCCACCCGCAGGGGAACGGTT
>JAVROZ010000355.1:0-3328 GCA_032162485.1 Mycobacterium sp. | reverse complement strand
GCGAACCAGCGCGGCTCCAGGCTGGCGGGATGAATGACGGTGTCGCCGTTGCGCACCGCGTCGCCGGAGGCTTTGGCCAGCGATTCGACCCGCACCCACCACTGCAGCGACAGCCGTGGTTCGATCGGCTCACCGCTGCGCTCCGAGTGCCCGACGCTATGCAGGTAGGGCCGCTTCTCGGCGACGATCCTGCCCTGCGCCGCCAAGGCTTCGCGCACCGCGACACGGGCCTCGAATCGGTCCATGCCGTCGAATTGCGTTCCGGTATCGGTGATCCGGCCCTTGGTGTCCAGGATCGAGGGCATCGGCAGCTGATGGCGCATCCCGATCTCGAAGTCATTCGGGTCGTGTGCGGGCGTGACTTTGACAGCGCCGGTACCGAATTCGGGATCCACATGCTCGTCGGCGACGATAACCATGGACCTGTCCACAAAGGGGTGCGGCAAGCTGGTTCCGACCAGGTGGCGGTAGCGCTCGTCGTCGGGATGAACTGCGACGGCGGTGTCGCCCAGCATGGTCTCGACCCGGGTGGTCGCAACGACGATGTGGGGTTGCGAGTCGTCGAGCGACCCGTACCGCAGCGATACCAGCTCGCCTTCCACGTCCTGGTAATTGACCTCCAAATCGGAGATCGCGGTTTCCAGCACCGGTGACCAGTTGACCAGCCGCTCGGCCTGATAGATCAGCCCCGCGTCGAAGAGCCGCTTGAAGATCGTCCGCACCGCCCGCGACAGGCCCTCGTCCATGGTGAACCGGTCGCGACTCCAATCCACGCCGTCGCCGAGCCGGCGCATCTGGCCGCCGATGGCGCCGCCCGATTCCCGCTTCCAGTCCCACACCTTCTCGACGAACAGTTCCCGGCCGAAGTCCTCTTTGGTCTTGCCGTCGACCGCCAGCTGCTTCTCCACCACGCTTTGGGTGGCGATGCCGGCGTGGTCCATGCCCGGCTGCCACAGCACTTCGTAGCCCTGCATGCGCTTGCGCCGGGTCAGCGCGTCCATCATGGTGTGTTCCAGCGCATGACCCATGTGCAGGCTGCCGGTCACGTTCGGCGGTGGCAGCACGATTGAATACCCAGGTTTGGCGCTAGTCGGATCAGCGGCGAAGTAGCCCGCTTCCAGCCATTTCTGATAGATCGCACCCTCCATCGCGGCCGGATCCCACGACTTGGGCAGCTGGTCGTCGGCAGGGCGGGTGCTGGCGGTCACCGGTCAATTCTAGGAACCGCCAGCCGCGCCGTGCGTAAGGGCCTGAATCCGCAGGTCAGCAGTGATCAGGCAACCGCAGTCACGGAATCGTCAGCACCTGGCCCGGGTAGATCAGGTCGGGGTTCGGGACGCCGCTGGCGTCCGCGATCACCTGGTACTTGTTTCCGTCGCCGTAGAAACGCTCGGCGATGGCCCACAGCGTGTCGCCGGACTCGACGGTGTGTGTCCGTGCGGCGGGCGCAGGGGAAGGTTCGACGGGTGGCGCTTCGGCAGCGGGCTCCTGGACCGCGTTTTCTGCTGGCTCGGGCTCCTGGGAAACGCCCTTGTCGTCCAGATTTTCCGCAGCGGGCTCGGCGACAGGCGCGGGCGGCGGAGGGGAGGCGGTCTCCGTCTTGGTTGACCAGGCCGGTCCGTCCGCGGCGTAGAGCACCAGGTTGCGGTCGTCCTGAATGACGAGTTTGACCCGCTTCTTGCCCTTGGTGTCGGTGTGCCATACCGGCTTGTCTGCGGTGTAGAGAACGAAGTTGCCGTCCTCCTGAACTTCCGCGCGCACGACATCCTGACCGTTGGTCGAAGTGGACCACAGCGGCGTGCCCCAGGTGGCTAGCACCAGGTTGCCGTCGTCTTGCAGGGTCAGGCTGTAGGCCCCGTTCTTCGAGACCAGCGACTCTCCGCGTACCAGCTTCTGTCCCTCGGTGAGCGTGTCTGACATGACTTTTCCCTCTCCATCCCTCTCGTTGCCCGGCCCGGCCGACTGAATTCGGCCACCGTTCGTGGTACCCCCGATCTGCAGCCTACTAGCGTCGAGCTCGGCTGGGCAGAGTTGCGCTCAGCGCAATCTTGTTGTGCCGCTTTCTATTTCTTGCCGCCGAGCAGGCCGCCGAGAATGTCGCCGAGGCCGCCACCTTTGCCGCCCAGCACACTGCCCAAAATTCCGCCGAGTGACTTGTCATGGCCGCCACCACCCAGAATGCTGCCGAGGATGTCGCCCAGTCCGCCGCCAGAACTCTTCTGCTGCGATGCGTCGGTATCTTGTGCTGTCCCACCCGATCCGAGTTGTTTTCCGATGTACGCCAACACAATTGGCAATACGATGGGTAGCAGTTGTTTGAGCAGATCGCTGTTGCCTGCGCCGCCGTCGGACAGCGCCGAGGCGACTTCGTCGGTGTCCTTGCCGCCGAACAGTGTCGCGACGGCCTGATGCCCGTCGTTCTCGTCAACCTGATCCAACGTCTGACCCGAGCCGCCACCGGCATCGAGCAGTCCCCGAGCGGCGTGACCACTGGCAGCGGACTCGATCCTGCTGGCGTGCTCGGGGTCTTGCGAGTCGTGTTGCAATCCGCTGAGCAGCACCGGCACCAGCGTTTGAACGGCCTTATCGACCTCGCCTTGGTCCGCGCCTAGCTTGGCTGCGATTTCCGATGTGGGAATCTGCCGATAAAGATCGTCGAGATCGGCCATCGCTATCCACCTTCACTGGTATGGAGGGGCGAGTCATTCACGACACTAGACTCACGCGATCTGGGTTCGATACCCCTTGGCGCTGAGGGATTTCAACTGACACCTCAATTCAACCTGTCGGTCTGCAGTGAGACACCGGCCGCCGGAAAACGGGCCAGCAGGGCATCGCCCATCGCCGCTGCCGGTGTGAGCACGCCGCGCAGGTCGGAGAGCTTGTCGCGGTCTTTGGCCAGTGCCAACGCGCACTCGCCCAACAGCACGGACGTCGCCTTATAGCCCGGGTCACCGCGCTGCTCCATGCGCGCCACATAACGCGCGCCAGAAGTTGTTGTGGTGTAGGTCTCCACCTTGTAAAAGCCGCGTTCCCGGGTCTTTTCGCTGGGGCCGCTGCCCGGTTTGGGCAGGACGCGTTCCACCAGCCCGCGCGGCAACCGGTGGAAGAACCGGCTGCCCAGGCTGAACATCGCGTTGCCGAACCCCGTCATGACGGCCGATGTCACCGGCGCGATCGGCGACGACCCGACGCTCATTGTCTCGGTGTAGCGGAATTGGTGGCCATAGGCCCAGTCGAGTAGTGCGTTACTTCGTCGCACAATTCGGGTGTTGTAGGGCGCCATCAAGAAACCCGCCGTCCACAGGCCGTCCAGTTCCGGCGCGAG
>JAVROZ010000354.1:0-2948 GCA_032162485.1 Mycobacterium sp. | reverse complement strand
TTACAGGCGCCGCACTGGCCGGCGCCGCATGGGCGGGGTGCGGGTCCGGCCGAGCAGTTGCTGATCGACCAGGAGATGGCCGCGGCCGGCCTCGATCGACCGGACCTGGTGATCGGTTGGTGGGCCGCGCCGACCATCCTCGAACACGGCACGCCCGAGCAGATCGAACGGTTCGTGCCGGCCACGCTGCGCGGTGAATTTCTGTGGTGCCAGCTGTTTTCCGAGCCGGGCGCGGGGTCGGATCTGGCGTCGCTGCGTACGAAGGCGGTGCGCGGGGACGGTGGCTGGTTGCTCACCGGCCAGAAGGTGTGGACGTCGGCCGCACACAAGGCGGCCTGGGGCGTGTGCCTGGCCCGGACGGACCCGGACGTGCCGAAACACAAAGGCATCACCTACTTCCTGATCGACATGAAATCGCCGGGCATCGAGATCCGGCCGCTGCGCGAGATCACCGGCGACTCGCTGTTCAACGAGGTCTTCCTGGACGGTGTCTTCGTTCCCGACGAGATGGTCGTCGGTGCGGTGAACGACGGTTGGCGCCTGGCCCGTACCACCTTGGCCAACGAGCGAATCGCAATGGCGAACGGCACCGCGCTGGGCAATCCGATGGAGGAGCTGCTCAAATTGCTGGCCGAGCTTGATCTAGACGTGTCTCAGCAGGAACGGCTCGGGCAGTTGATTGTGCTGGCTCAAACCGGTGCGTTGCTGGATCAGCGCATCGCCCAATTGGCCGTGGGTGGCCAGGATCCCGGAGCCCAGTCCAGCGTGCGCAAGCTGATCGGCGTGCGTTACCGCCAGGAGTTGGCCGAGTTCACCATGGACGTCTCTGCCGGCGGCGGACTCGTCGACAACCGTGCGGTCGGTGATCGAGCGGTGTTCGACTTCCTCAACACCCGATGCCTCACCATTGCCGGTGGCACCGAGCAGATCCTGCTGACGGTGGCGGCCGAGCGGCTGCTCGGTTTGCCGCGGTAGGTCTTTGTTGGGTGAGGGCCCGCGCTGCGACACCGCGCGACGCCGAGCCTGTAATTTCGCAGGCCGTTACTCGCACTTTCGCTGCAGATTTGCAGGCTCGACGAAGTGTCGGTGGCTTGGTACATCATCCGTGGCATGCGTGCGGTGTTTATCGGCAGCGAAGCGGTCGCGCGGGGAGACCTCACGCGACACGAACTCCAACGCTGGCATCGGCCAGTCTTTCCGGGCGTGTATGCCGCTGCGGGACAACAACTTTCGCTGCGGGACAGAACCGAGGCTGCATGGTTGTGGTCGCGGCGCGGTGGGATTGTCGCGGGTGCAGCGGCCTCGGCGTTGCACGGCGCGCAATGGGTCGACGCCGATGTACCTATCGAGTTGATCTGGTCCAACACCCGACCACCGCAAGGGATCATCGCGCGTGAGCAGACCTTTGCCGTCGACGAAGTCACCCGAGTGGCGGGCATACCCGTCACCAGTCCGGCACGAACGGCATATGACCTGGGCCGTCAACTGTCGCGCGCACTTGCGCTGGCGCACCTCGACGCACTGATGCGTGCAACACGATTTACGACGAGCGAAGTACAGCAGTTGGAGAAGCGATACCCGGCCGCCCGCGGCATCCGTGCGCTCCGGTCGGTGTTAGATCTGGTCGACGGTGGCGCGGCGTCACCTAGGGAGTCTGGACTTCGCCTGCTATTGATCGACGCGGGCTTGCCCACTCCGACGACCCAGATTCCGATCGTCGTCAACTTTCACACCCTCGCCGTGCTCGACATGGGTTGGCCGGAATTTGGTGTGGCCGTCGAGTACGACGGCGACCAGCATCGTGCCGACCGCATGCAGTACGTCAAGGACCAGCGGCGGCTGCGCAAGCTCGAGGAATTGGGTTGGATCGTCATCCGCGTAATCGCCGAGGACAATCCAGAGGAAATTGTCGAGCGGGTCATAGAGGCACTCCTTGCGAGGGGGTGGCGGCCCGGTCTGGCACTGATGCTTGGAGTTGCCGGGTGACGGTCGTCGAGCCTGTAAATTTCCAGGCCCCTACTCGCACTTTCACTGCAAATTTTCAGGCTCGATGAACGCGACGAGCGAATGACGGCTAGGTAATTGGCGTCTGCGCGCAGGTGCTGGGCGAGGTGAGGTTCACACCGGGGTAGACGACCTGCATATGCGTGCATACGTAGACCAGCGTGTTCGCTGACATCGGCTGGCCGGTCGCCCAACTCGTCGAGTTGATGACTCCGGTCGTCTGATACTTGTCCGGGGGCCCTTCACCGAAGTAGACGGTGGTGATGACGTCGGTTCCGCCCTCTTTATGCACCCGCTCGAATTGGCTGGTGGCATGCGCGTCGAGATACGCCAGGCGGTTATTCGACCGGATCTCGGTGGTTTGCCGTGCCCACAGCCCAGGCGGGAAACCTGCCGGACCGTCCGGCGTGCGCAGGTCTGCCCCTGCGACGAAGTCACAGTTACCGCCACCGTGGCAATTGACAAAGGAGTGCGTCTCGATCTGGGTCGCTTCGTCGACCGGGAACAGCGTCGTGGCGGTGTTGTCCCCGGCGGCCGCGGTGGGCGCCGGTAGGAACATCTGCAATAGCCCGACGAGTGCGAAACCAGGAATCAGCCGCTTCATGTAGCTCCCCTTACGTGACCATCTGAGATGACCAAGCAGAACTTAGCCCCGCGACTACTCGTCGTAGGTCACTTCTACCGAATCAGATTCCGGGTGAGATTGACAGGCCAGAATTAGCCCCTCGTCGAGGTCCTGCTGTTCGAGCACGTCGTTGACCTCCATGGTGACTTTGCCGCTGCGCAGAGTGCAGGCACATGCACCGCAGTGGCCTTCTCGGCAGGAAAAGGGTGCATCCAGACCTTTGGCCAGCAGCACGTCGAGCAGTTTGGCGCTGCGCGGCCAGGAAACGGTGTGGGTCTCGCCGTCCAGTTCCACCACTGCGGTGGCGGGCGTGTCGTCA
>JAVROZ010000353.1:0-2766 GCA_032162485.1 Mycobacterium sp. | reverse complement strand
TGGCGATCTTGGCGACCGCGGCGTGAGCCATCCGGGAGGTGCCGAGTGGATCGATGAACAGATGCACCTCGAAGTCGTCCTCGACGAAGGTCTGCACGCGGGTACCGGGCCCGCCGAAGCGACGGTCGCCGAGCCGGATCTCGATGACATCGCCGGGTCGCAGGTATCCGTCCACCACGTGCACCAACAGCGACTTCTGAAATGGCCGCTCGCCGCCTTTGACGTCGTAGCGGGTCGCCAACCGCTGAACGGTGGCCATGCCGTCGTGCGACGCCCCGCCCAGCACCGACCGGCTGATCACCGAAGCCGTGGCAAAGTCACGTCCGGCGGGGTCGGTGGTCTGCAGGTCCCAGTCGGAGTAGTAGCGAAAGCACAACTTCAGCCAGCCGCTGTCGGCAATGCCGGACTGTCCGACGGTATAGGTGAACGTGAGTTCTTCTGTTGCTCCGGCGACGACCCGCTGCGTCTGGCAGGCCAGGGTGCCCAGAAAAGGCAGCGTCGCAAACTCGGCATTCACCCGCTCCCGCACCTCGACCGACGAGCAGTCGTTGGTCCGGAACCCGCCGACGGGGCGCACGACGGCGTCTACAGACATGACGCCCATTGTCGGTCCACGGCACTTAGGTGTCCAGCGCATAGATATGATCTGATCAATCATTGAAAGTGATTAATCAGATGAACCTTCAGCAACTCCGCTATGTGCTCGCCGTGGCCGAAACCCGCAGCTTCACTCGCGCGGCAGAGAGCCTGTTTGTCGTGCAGTCCGCGCTGAGCCAGCAGGTGCGCAAACTCGAGGACGAGCTGGGTGTCCCGATCTTCAACCGCACCACTCGATCGGTCGAGTTGACACCCGCCGGCGAGGCCCTGCTTCCGCAGTTACGCCAAGTCATCGCCGGAGTGGATCAGATCTCCGTCGACGCACAAGCGTTGCGCGGCGCGGTGACCGGCCGACTCACCGTGGGGATGATGGAAATCCCCTCGGAAAGCCTCGACGTCGCCGCCCTCATGGCGACCTTCCACGCGCGCTACCCCGATGTGACGGTGACCCTGCGCAGCGGCGGCAGCGACCTACTCGTCCAGGCCACTCGTGACCGCAAGCTCGACGCGGCGATCGTCGGCTCCAATGTCGCCCGTTCCACCGACCAACTGTCGTTTGAGCACCTGTTCTCCGAGTCGCTCGTCGCGGTCCTGCCGGTTGCGCATCGACTCGCCGCCAAGTCGTCGGTCTCCCTGGACGAGTTGGCCGAACTCCCGTTCATCGATTTTCCGCCTGGCTACGGGCTGCGCCGCGAGACCGACCGCGGGTTCGCAAGCGTCCGGCGCCGTGTCGCATTCGAAGTCACCCGTGTCGACGAGGTCGTCCATTTCGTCTGCGAGAACCTGGGGGTGGCGTTGCTGCCCGAATCGGTCGCGCGTAGTCGCGCCGAAACCAACCCGACGCTGGTCCTACTGCCCGTGCGCGGAGCGGACTTGCAGCGCGAGGTTCACCTTGTGGCGCCGCAGGGCCAGCGTCGATCGGCTGCGACTCAGGCGTTCATTCACTGCGTGCACGAGCACATCGGTCTCAAGGCCGGTCCACGAGACTGAGGGAACCGGTCAGGTAGTGCGCGAGCACCGGGCGTAGCCATTCGATAAGGGTTGCGTCATCCATGTCGGCCAGCGACGGGATGCACAGGATGTAGCGGGCCGTGGCCAGCCCGAGTACCTGCGATCCCACCAGCGCGGCCCGCTCGGCAGCGCGATCGGGGACGACAGCGGCCAGGGCCGGGGCCACGCGGTCGACGAACACCGCCAGCAAGGCGTCCGCGGCAGCCTTGTTAGTCGCGGCGGCACGCAAGAGCGGCAGGAAGGGACCGTCCGGACCCCAGACCGCGACGAACATCGGTAGCAGCACATCGGCCACGCGCTCCGGTGAGACCTTGGAGAGATCGGGAAACGCGATGTCCAACCTCGATGCAGCAGCGAATAATTCGGCCTTGCTGCCGAAGTAGTGCATGACGAGGGCGGGGTCCACACCAACCGCCGAGGCGACCGAACGGATGGTAGTGCGTTCGAAGCCGTGGTTGCCGAACTGCGAGCGTGCGGTCGCCAGGATCGTCGCTCGGGTGGCTGGTCCATCACGTTGGTCACGAGCTTTGGCAGGCATACCGAGCAGTGTATTTCAACAACTGTTGACATGGCCAGCGCCGTGAGTCTAGCGTTGACTTCAACAGTTGTTGAACTCGAAGGAGGTCGTGGCCATGGCCGTCACAGCCATTCAGATAGGACTCGATCCTGATGTGATCGACTGCACTTCACCCGACTTCGCCCAATTCCCAGGGCTGTGCACCGAGAAGCTGCGGGCGGCCAACGACGCCAACGTCGCTGCGCTGCGTACTGCCGGCTATCACGTAGACAACTGCCTCATCGACTTCGGCGACGCAGGCGCAGCCAAAGCCCGCGAGTGGCTGGAAGCCAACCGATACGATGCGGTGCTCATCGGTGCCGGCGTGCGACTCGTCGCGAGCAACACGCTGTTGTTCGAGTCAATAGTCAACACCGCGCACGTGACGCAGCCCGCCTGCCGCTTCGTCTTCAACTTCGCAGCCAAGTCCAGCCCCGCAGACATTCGTCGCTGGTACCCGCACGCCGAGGCGGTGTCGCGATGACCACGCATGATGTCGACGTTCTCGTCGTGGGTGCCGGCCCAACGGGACTCACCGCCGCCGGTGACCTGGCCCGAGCCGGCCGATCGGTCACGGTGCTGGAACGTTGGCCCACCGTCAA
>JAVROZ010000352.1:0-3988 GCA_032162485.1 Mycobacterium sp. | reverse complement strand
CGGGTTCGGAGCCCCCCAAGCCGGCCGAACCGCCCGTCGAAAAGCCTGTGGACCTGCAGCACCGCGCCGAGACCAACGGACAGCGTGAGGCGGCCAAAGATGTGGCAGCACAAGCTAAGTCGACTGTGGAGAGCGCGAAGGACGCGCTGCCCCGGGAGGCATCAGCGGCCTCGCCATTGCAATCTCCGGTTCCGCTGGTGGTTGCCATCACGCTCAGCTTGCTGGCACTGCTGTTGGTCCGGCAGTTGCGCCGCCGCTGAGGAACGATGACCGTGTCATTCCGGCCAACGGCCGATCTTGTCGACGACATCGGACCCGACGTGCGCAGTTGTGACCTCCAATTTCGTCAGTACGGCGGACGTTCGGAGTTCGCCGGGGCGATCACCACCGTCCGCTGTTTCCAGGACAACGCGCTACTGAAGTCGGTGCTGTCGCAACCAGGGGACGGCGGGGTTCTGGTGATCGACGGCGACGGCTCCCTGCACACCGCATTGGTGGGCGATGTCATCGCCGAGCTGGCGCGCTCGAACGGCTGGGTCGGCCTGATCGTCAACGGTGCGGTGCGCGACGCCGCGGCCCTGCGTGGGATCGACATCGGCATCAAGGCGCTGGGCACCAATCCCCGAAAGAGCACCAAGACCGGTGCCGGGGAGCGCGACGTCGAAATCACGCTTGGCGGTGTGACATTCATACCGGGTCAGGTGGCCCACAGCGACGATGACGGCATTGTCATCGTCACCGCAGGAGATTAAACCGCCACGGGGGCCGGCTTTTTCGCGAATCGGAGACCCTCGCCGTCGATCCTGCCGCGCCGAATCAGCTGAATGTCGCGTAGGTAATTCTGGTTCAGCCGCCACGGGGTGCGCGAACCCTGCTTGGGTAGTTCGTCCAGCGAGCGCAGCACGTAGCCCGGTGTGAATTCCATGAAGGGCCGCTCCTCGACGTCGGACGCCGGCTTTTCAACGACGACGGTGTCAAAACCGTTGTCGTCCATGTAATTCAGCAGCCGGCAGGCGAATTCGGATACCAGGTCTGCCTTCAGAGTCCAGGATGCATTGGTGTAACCGACCGTGTACGTCATGTTGGGAATGCCGGACAGCATCATCCCCTTATAGGCCATCGTCTTGGTGAGGTCTACCGGTTCTCCGTCGATGCTGGCGGTGGCCCCACCAAACAGCTGTAGGTTCAGTCCCGTTGCCGTGATGATGATGTCGGCCGCCAGCTCGTCACCCGAGTTCAGCTTGATACCGGTCGGCGTGAACCGCTCGATGGTGTCGGTCACCACTTCGGCCTTCCCGTGCCGAATGGCACGGAACAAATCGCCGTTAGGCACCAGACACAGACGCTGTTCCCACGGGTTGTAATGCGGCCCGAAATGCTTTCGCACGTCATAGCCTTCGGGCAATTGGCGCTGTGCAAACCCCATGAAAGTCTTGCGCATGCGCCGTGGCCATTTCTGGCAGGCGCCGTACACGAAGGCTTGTTGTGCAACGTTTTTCCACCGAATCGCGGTGTAAGCCGCCTTTTCCGGCAACCAACGGTTGAGCTTGTCGGCGATGGGGTCTTCCTCCGGCTGGGAGACGATGTAGGTGGGCGAGCGCTGCAGCATCGTTACCCGATTGGCCCCCGAATTTGCAAGGGCGGGAACAAGAGTGACTGAGGTGGCGCCACTGCCGATCACCACGATGTTCTTGCCCTGGTAGTCGAGGTCCTCGGGCCAGTGCTGGGGATGGATGATCGGGCCGCTGAAGTCTTCGGATCCGGCGAATTTCGGCGAGTAACCCTGCTCGTAGTTGTAGTAGCCGCTGCACAGAAACAAGAAGTCGCACGTGACGACGCTCGGCGTGCCGTTGCTCTCAACCTGCACGGTCCAGCGGTTTTCCAGCGTCGACCAGTCAGCGCTGAGCACCTTCTGGTTCAACCGAATGTGCTCGTCGATGCCGTACATCGCGGCGGTGCCCTTGACGTAGTCCAGGATCGGTTTGCCGTCGGCAATGGCCTGGCGCTCCGTCCACGGACGGAAGCGGAAGCCCAGGGTGTACATGTCGGAGTCGGAACGGATGCCGGGGTAGCGGAACAGATCCCAGGTGCCGCCCATGGCAGCCCGCTTTTCCAGGATTGCGTAGCTCTTGGTGGGGCAGCGATCCTGCAGATGCCAGGCCGCGCTCACCCCGGAGATGCCGGCGCCCACAATGACAACGTCAAGGTGCTCAGTCATGCCAGCTACGTTATCAACAGTGTGTCGAGTACGCCAACAGCGTGTCGAGCGACCTGCCGGAACTGCAGGCGCTGGAACGAGCTGATCTCAACCATCGACATCCTGTCGATTTTCTCGACGCGATGTAAGCTCCGATCGTGGCCGCCCCTTTTGGAAGCAGAACTTCGCTGCCTCGAGGCCGGCGTAGCGGACGGCCGTCCGGCGACGACCGCGAACTGGCCATCCTGGCCACCGCCGAGCAACTTCTCGAGAAGCGCCCGCTAAGCGACATCTCGGTCGACGACCTGGCCAAAGGCGCCGGCATCTCGCGGCCCACGTTCTACTTCTATTTCGCGTCCAAGGAAGCGGTACTGCTGACGTTGCTGGATCGGGTTGTCCGCACCGCCGACTCCGCCTTGGCGGGCCTTGCCGACAAGTTGGCCGAGACCGGCGACAACAGATGGCGCATAGCGCTTACCGTGTTTTTCGAGACCTTCGGGTCCCACAAGACACTGACCCGGGCCGGCATGGCTGCCAGGGACACCAGCCCTGAGATACGGGAGCTGTGGTCGGCATTCATGCAGAAGTGGATCAGCTTTACCGCTTTGGGCATCGACGCGGAGCGTGATCGCGGATCCGCGCCGCGCACTTTGCCCAGCCAGGAGTTGGCAACGGCGCTCAACCTGATGAACGAGCGCACCCTGTTCGCATCGTTCGCCGCCGAGCAGCCTTCCGTGCCGGAAGCCAACGTGCTCGACACGCTGGTGCACATCTGGATCACCAGCATCTACGGCGCAGCGCCCTAACTGTCGGCGTCGCGTGCGAACATATGTTCGTGCGGTGCGAGGCGTCCATCCTGCACGCGGACCTGGACTCTTTCTATGCCTCCGTGGAGCAGCGGGACGACCCTGGATTGAGGGGGCGTCCGGTAATCGTCGGTGGCGGTGTCGTGCTGGCGGCAAGCTATGAAGCCAAGGCCTACGGCGTGCGCACCGCGATGGGCGGGGCCCAGGCGCGGCGGGTGTGCCCGCATGCCGTGGTGGTGCCGCCGCGCATGAACGCGTACTCCAAGGCCAGCGACGCGGTGTTCGAGGTGTTTCGTGATTGCACCCCGATCGTGGAGCCTCTCTCGGTAGACGAAGCCTTTCTGGACGTCGGCGGCCTGCGCAGGGTGTCCGGCACGCCGATTGAGATCGGCGCGCAACTGCGGGCCGACGTGCGCGAACGGGTCGGCCTGGCTATCACCGTCGGGGTGGCCCGCACGAAGTTCCTCGCCAAGGTCGCCAGCCAGGAAGCCAAACCTGACGGGCTGTTGCTGGTACCGCCGGATCACGAGCTGGAATTCCTGCACCCGCTGCCGGTGCGGCGGCTGTGGGGCGTGGGCGCGGTCACCGCCGACAAGTTGCATGCCCACGGCATTACGACGGTCGCCCAAGTCGCCGAGCTCAGCGAATCGCTGCTGGCCTCCATCGTCGGCCGGGCGATGGGTCACCAGTTACACGCGTTGTCACGCAACATCGACCGACGCCGGGTGACCACCGCGGTGCGTCGCCGGTCGGTGGGCGCACAGCGAGCATTGGGCCGCCGCGGCAGCGTCATGTCACCCGCCGAGATCGATGCGGTGGTGGTCAACCTGATCGATCGGATCACCGGTCGGATGCGCGCGGCCGGACGCACTGGCCGCACGGTGGTGCTGCGGCTGCGGTTCGACGACTTCAGCAGGGCTACCCGCTCCCAGACGATGCCGTGGGCCACATCGGCGACGCAGCCCATCCTCACCACGGCCCGGCA
>JAVROZ010000351.1:0-3991 GCA_032162485.1 Mycobacterium sp. | reverse complement strand
ATTGAGCGGGTCGACTCGATCACGAATCCAGCCCAGCGTCGTTCCCTTGTCCCAGTCCATGTCGGGCCGCAACTCGACGAGCATGCGCCCGCCGGTCACCCGTAGACCGGCTCTCGCTCCGAGCTGGTGTACGGCGGCGATGATCTGACCGACGAAGATGCCTTCGACGCAGTGAAGTTCGACGGCATCGGGATCGCGGTGCGACACGACGAGGACGGCGACCGCAGGACCGCGGCCCGGTTCACGCTGCAGAGCCCAGCTCAAGTCCGGGACTTCCTCCACCGGGGGTCGCGCTGGCTGGCCTACAAGGACCGGGTGGCGGCCGAGGCATGGGACTACGTCTTCGAGGGATACGACCCGCAGAGCGAGAAGCTTCGTGAGGCGTTGTGCACGTTGGGAAACGGCTACTTCGCCACCCGAGGCGCCGCGCCCGAATCGAAGGCCGACCAGGTGCACTATCCGGGCACCTATGCCGCCGGGGTCTACAACCGGCTCGTCGACGACCTATCTGGTACCGAAATCGACAACGAAAGTCTGGTCAACCTGCCTAACTGGCTTGCCCTCACCTTCCGGTTCGACGGCGGCAGCTGGTTCGACATCGACTCAGTCACGGTGCTGTCCTACCGGCAAACCCTCGACCTTCGCGGCGCGCTACTGACCAGGGAGATGCGTGTCCGCGATGACGCCGGACGCACCACTTCTCTTACGCAGCAACGATTCGTCGCGATGCACATGCCTCACGTCGGTGCCCTTCAGACGAAGATCGTCGCCGAAGACTGGTCAGGGACAATCGAGATTCGCTCGACGCTGGACGGCAACGTCACGAACTCACTGGTCGAGCGCTACCGGGACTTGGCCAACGATCATCTTGAGTTGGTGGAAAAGCGGGAGATCGCCGACAACTCTGTCTTGCTGACAGTTCAGACGACTCAATCGCGCATTCCCATCGCCATGGCGGCGCGAAGCATCGTGTGGCGCGACGGGAGGCCCGTCCCGGCTACCTACCGCCTGATCGACGAGGCAGCCGAAATCGGCCACGATATCGCGGTCGAAGTGTCAGTCGGTGACGCGTTGACGGTGGAGAAGATCGTGACCCTCTTCACCGGGCGCGATGTCGCAACGTCCGAACCCGCGGTCGATGCCCAGCGCTGGCTGAGCCGACTCGGCAGGTTCGCCGAGTTACGCGACGGACACTTGAAAGAGTGGATACATCTGTGGGAGCGCCTGTCCGTCGAATTCGAAGACTTCACAGACGAATTGCGCATCCTGCGACTACATCTCCTGCATCTGGTACAGACGGTTTCCCCCAACAGCTCCGACCTCGATGTCGGGGTACCGGCACGCGGACTGCACGGTGAGGCATATCGCGGACATATCTTCTGGGACGAGCTATTCATATTCCCGGTGCTCAACTTGCGGCTGCCGATGGTCACCCGGTCGCTGCTCGGATACCGCTACCGGCGCCTGCCAGAGGCACGTCACGCCGCCAGGGCGGCGGGCTTCTCCGGTGCGATGTTCCCATGGCAATCCGGCAGCGATGGACGGGAGGAAAGCCAGCAGCTCCACCTCAATCCGCGCAGCGGCCGGTGGAATCCCGACTCGAGCGCACGTGCGCACCACATCGGCATCGCCGTCGCCTATAGCGCATGGACGTTTTATCAGGTCACCGGTGACCTCGCCTACCTGATCGACTATGGCGCGGAGATGCTGGCCGAGATCGCACGATTCTGGGTAAGTAGGGCCACCTACGACCGAGAACGCGATCGCTACAGCATCCGAGGCGTGATCGGGCCCGATGAATTCCACTCCGGCTACCGGGACGCGCCTTACGACGGCATCGACAACAACGCGTACACCAACGTGATGGCGGTCTGGGTCATTTTGCGGGCCCTGGACGCCCTGAAACTGCTACCGCTGCCGAACCGACTGGACTTACTGGAGACGCTGCGACTCAACAGCGAGGAACTGGCGCACTGGGATGAGGTGAGCCGACGGATGTTCGTTCCATTCCACGACGGTGTCATCAGCCAGTTCGAGGGATATGGCGAGTTGGAGGACCTGGACTGGGACCGTTACCGACGGAAGTACGGCAACATTCAACGCCTCGACCGCATCCTGGAGGCTGAGAGCGACGACGTGAACCGTTATAAAGCGTCCAAGCAGGCCGACGCGCTGATGCTGCTCTACCTCTTGTCGTCAGATGAGTTGCGTGAGTTGCTCGACCGGCTCAGCTACCGGTTCACGCCCGATCAGATCCCAATGACCGTCGACTACTACCTAGCGCGCACCTCACACGGGTCGACGCTCAGCGGTGTGGTGCACACCTGGGTACTTGCCCGTGCCAACCGCGATCGGGCAATGGAGTTCTTCCAACAGGCGCTGAAATCCGACGTCTCCGACATTCAGGGTGGCACCACTTCCGAAGGCATTCATCTCGCTGCTATGGTCGGCAGCGTCGACCTCATGCAACGCTGCTTCACCGGGATGGAAACCCGGTCCAATCGCATCATCCTCTCTCCGAATTGGCCGGAATCACTTGGCGTGCTGGCATTCCCGATCCGCTACCGCGGTCTGCACCTGCACCTGCGGGTCAGCGGAAAGGGCGTGATTATCAGCGTGGATCCACGTGACGCTGCCGGAGTCGAAGTGGAATGCCATGGTCGGGTCGTCCAGCTGATGCCCGGGACGACTGTCCGATTTCCCGGCTGATCGCCGCTACCTCTTGGCTTTTGACGTGATGGGGTGCATTCCTGTTTCGTTGCTGCTGAGGCCGTAAGGTCCTTGGTTGATGAGTTATCGAGAAAACGACAAAGTGGACGCTCGGCTGCTAACCGGTGTCTCGGAAATAGCACTGTTAACCCTCTACGGAAGGGCCTACCAGGCTGGCCGCCCGGACCCGATCATCGACGACCCGATGGCGATCAAGCTCGTCGAGTCCATCGATTTCGACTTCGAAAAATTTGGACGCAGAGGTCAGGAAATGGCGTTGCGGTCACTGGCCGTCCACCAGTGCGCAATCGGCTACCTCACCAAGCATCCCAAGGCAACCGTGGTCGCACTTGCAGAAGGCCTACAAACGACCTTCTGGCGACTGAACAGCGCACTGCCAGACGCGCAATTCCACTGGGTGTCAATCGACCTGGCACCGATCATCGAGCTTCGACAGCGCCTGCTACCGCATTCGACGCGGATCACTCACCTGGCACAGTCCGCGCTCGACTACAGCTGGATAACCAAGATCGACAGCAGCAACGGTGTATTCATCACCGCCGAGGGTCTGCTGATGTACTTACAACCCGATGATGCATTGGGACTGATCGCTGAATGCGCCAAAGGGTTTCCGGGCGGTCAGATGTTCTTTGACCTGCCGCCGACCCTTGTCAAGAAGCTCGCACCGAAGGGGTTGCGTTCATCCAAAAGCTACCGTGTGCCGCCTATGCCGTTCAGCCTCTCGGTGCATCAACTGGCAGATCTGGCAAACACCATGCCTGGAGTGCGGGCGGTGCACGATGTGCCGATGCCCAAAGGCCGCGGTGTGTTCTTTGGGGTCGTGTTCCCCGCGTTCTGGCAGTTCGCGCCAGCCAAGCCGTTCCGCGGCGCCTACACCCTGCTTGAATTCGGTTGACCGACAACTGAAAGCACATTCGGCATCGGATCATGCTGGCTGATTACTCGCAGTGAACCCGCGGGCTCGATGCCGGCGCCACGGCCGGGCGTCCGCATTCGAGTGACCTTCGGCCCTGGCAACCGTGCGTGCCGCTGTGGGAGGTTGGCATTGTGGCACTTACGCAGGTACACGTGGCCACCGGAGCACTCGGCCGACGAGGCGTGAATTCATGAATAGACGGCAGCGAGTAGCGCCGGCCGTCAACCAATGAACCGCCCACACCGGTCGGTTCCTGCGCAGCCTGCACGACGAACGGCGTTGTTGAGCAATGTTATTGGACGAGTTCGGCACGGCCTTCCCGTTGGGTCGGACTAGATGCTGCCG
>JAVROZ010000350.1:0-5922 GCA_032162485.1 Mycobacterium sp. | reverse complement strand
GTCCAGGACCAGATGGTCCCAGTGCCGGCCAAAGGGAACCCAGGTCTCCCGGTGCACCCCGAGGCTGCGAGTCAGGGTGACGCAGGGCATCAGAGCCACGCCGGTCGCAGCCAGCTCGTCAGCCGCGGCGGCTACCGGGTCGGTCTGGACCCTCTCGTCGCGAAGTATTGCAGCCATTGCGCGTATGTACCGCCGGACAACACGGTTAAACGTCTTCCGAGCGCAGAATTACCAGTGCACGCCGGGCACCCGGCGCACCAACCGCCGCACGCCGCGGGGGACGCTGATCCGGGTGACCGCGCGGGCAGGACGCTTTGGCCGCCGACGGGGAAGCGGTTCCGCCGCAACGGGTTCCTCGACGCCTCGGGCGGCAGGCGAGTCTGGGTAGCCCAGATAGAGCTGATGCAGAATCCGGCGCGACAGCGTGGGCGTGAAGTAGTGGCCGGCTTCGGCGAGCGTGCCCATCGGGGTATCGATCCGCACCGGCTTCTCCACGAGCCCACGAATCACCATCGCCGCCGCCCGTTCGGCACTGATGGCCGGGACCGGATTCAGCCGCTTTGACGGCGCGATCATCGGCGTGGACACCAGCGGCATGTGGATGTTGGTGAACGTGATGTGGTCGGACAGCGTCTCGGACGAGACCACATCGGCAAAGGCGTCCAGCGCCGCCTTGGTGGGCAGGTACGAGCTGTACTTGGGATTGCGGGCCAGCACACCGGCACTGGACACGTTGACGACGTGGCCGAACCGGCGCTCGCGCCAATGCGGCAGCAACGCCAACACCATTCGCACCGCACCGAAGTAGTTGACCGACATCACCCGCTCGTAGTCGTGCAGGCGGTCGGTGGAGTTGACCACCGAGCGGCGGATCGACCGGCCGGCATTGTTGACCAGGTAGTCGACGTGATCGAAGCGGCCCAGGATGTCTTTGATGGTGGCCTCCACCGACGCGGAATCGGTGACGTCGCAGGTGAAGGCGTAGGCCTTGCCGCCGTTGGCGCGGATGTCGGTGACCAGTTGGTCGAGGGCTTCGGCGTTGCGGGCCAGCGCGAAGACCGTCGCACCGCGGTCGGCCACCGCCACGGCCGCCGCCCGGCCAATCCCACTGGACGCGCCGGTGATGATGACGTGCCGGCCCACCAGCGGTCCCTGCGGATCGTCGCGCCGGGCGCGGTCTGGGTCCAGGTGCTCGGCCCAGTACTGCCACAGCCTGGGGGCATAGGACGCGAACTCGGGCACCTCAATCCCGGTGCCGTGCAGTGCGTTACGGGTCTTCTCGCTGACGAAGGTGGGCGCCAGGTCGACAACGTCGAGAACCTCGGCGGGAATGCCGAGCTGGGTCGCCGCCATGTTGCGCAGCACTTTGGCGCGTCCGCTCACTTTCAGCACCGAGGTGCCCACCGAGCGGGGTAGCGACCCCCGCAGCGCCGGCAATCCGGCCGCGCCGGCGATCCCACGGTAGATGCCGCGTAGTCCGACGGTCTTGGGTGCGGTCAAGTGGAACGTCTGCCCGTCGCGGCCTTCGATGTGCATGAGTGCGACGAGTGCCTCGGTCACGTAATCGACCGGGACAACGTTGGTGCGCCCCGTGTCGGGCAGCAGCATCGGGGTGAAAGACGGAAGGACCGACAGCTTGGTCAGCACGCCGAAGAAGTAATAGGGACCGTCGATCTTGTCCATCTCGCCGGTGCGCGAATCGCCCACCACCACCGCCGGACGGTAGATGCGGTGCCGCAGCCCTACGGTATCCCGTACCAGCGCCTCGGCCTCGAACTTCGTCTGGTGATAGGGCGTCGGAAGCTGCTGGCCGACGTCGAAGTCGTCCTCGGTGTACTCGCCGCGGAAGTCACCGGCCACAGCGATCGACGACACGTGGTGCAAAGTGGCGTCAAGCCGTTGGGCCAGTGCCACGACGGCGCGGGTGCCTTCGACGTTGGCGGCCCGCTGCTCGGCTTCGCCGACGGTGATGTCGTAGATCGCCGCACAGTGCACCAGATGGTCTACCGCACCGAGTTCGGCGATGACCTGATCGGTCAAATTCAGCTCAGGCAGTTCGCCGACCAGCGGCTTTACCCGATCGCCCCAGTCCCGGGCGAGGCGCTCGAAGCGGCCCAGCGACTGGCGCCGGACGAGGACCCACACCTGCGCGTCGGGTTCGACGTCCAGCAAACGGGTAACGATTCGGCGCCCAATAAACCCGGTACCGCCGGTAACGACATACCGCATGTAGCCCATCGTGGCGGCATGCGACCGCCCCGTCAACCTTGCGAGGATGTGAGATCAGTTGAAGCTGCGGACGCCGTCCCAGTCCACGAGCGTCCAACCGGTGGTCGGGTTACCGGTGATGACCACCCGGCCGACGTTGGGCAGCGGATGGTTGTTCAACAGAGTGACCTTGGGGTTCTGGGTGTTCATCAGCGTCCAGACCATGATCGCCACACTCTGGGAGAAAACCACCGGCTTGTTGTGACCGCTGTCGTAGATCTTGCGGATCGCGCCGGAGAACTGGGAGTTGAAGTCACTGCCGCTCACCGAGCCCGGGATGCTGGTGTTGATGTCGCCGTCCACCCAGCGCACCGGCGCCAGCATGTAGGTCGAGCTGGCCATCGACTCCGGTTTGCCGTTGTACCAGCCGGCGTTGACAGACTGCAGGCCCTGCAGGACCTCGACTTGCTTGCCCACCTGGCTGGCCAACGGTGCGGCCGTTTGCTGGTCCGCCGCCATCGGGGAGGAGTAGATGCTGTCGAATTCGTTGTGCTGATGCGTCAGCTGCTGGGCCTGCCCTTTGCCGTCGTCGGTCAGACTGGGACCGGGCAGGGCGGTGTCGATGATCCCGTCGGCGTTGGCCTGGGATTGTGCATTCCGGATGAAGGTCAGCGTGATGCTGCGAGCCTGCGGGCTGCCGCCACCGCAGGCGCCGACGATCACTGCCGCCACGGCCAGCAGGGCCGCGAGTGTGGAGGCCTGCCAGATCCTGGTGCGCTTCGCCATGGCGATTAGCCTGCCCTGCCGACACCGTCGGTGGGAAGGGTTTGCGATGGTTAGGTCCGAGAAAATGCACGAATCTGGATGAATCCGATATCGAGAGGAGACCCGCATGGCGATTGACCCGAGCGCCGTCGGTGCAGTGACCAAGCCCCAGTTGTTCGAATGGACCGACCGGGACACGCTGCTCTATGCGCTCGGCGTCGGCGCGGGACTCGACGACCTGGCTTTCACCACCGAGAACAGCCACGACATTCCGCAGCAGGTGCTGCCGACCTACGCGGTGATCTGCTGCCCGGCGTTCGCGGCGGCCGGCAAGGTCGGGTCGTTCAACTGGGCAATGCTGCTGCACGGGTCACAGACTGTCCGGCTGCACGCGCCCCTACCACCGGCCGGAAAGCTGTCCGTGGTCAGCGAGGTTGCTGACATCCAGGACAAGGGCGAGGGCAAGAACGCCATCCTGATGCTGCGCGGCCAGGGCACGGATCCCGACACCGGCACGCTGATCGCCGAGACGCTGACCACGCTGGTCATCCGGGGGGAAGGCGGCTTCGGGGGAGAGAAAGGGGAGCGGCCGGTAGCGCCGGAGTTTCCCGACCGCGAGCCGGACGCCCGGATCGAGCTGACCACCCGTGAAGATCAGGCGCTGATCTACCGGCTGTCCGGTGACCGCAACCCACTGCACAGCGACCCGTGGTTCGCCACGAACCTGGCCGGGTTCCCCAAGCCGATCCTGCATGGGCTGTGCACCTACGGCGTCTCCGGCCGGGCGCTGGTCGCCGAGCTCGGCGGCGGTGTCGCCGCCAACATCACCTCGATCGCCGCGCGTTTCACCAAACCGGTTTTTCCCGGCGAGACGCTGTCCACGCTGATCTGGAAGACCGAACCGGGCAAGGCCGTCTTCCGCACGGAAGCTTCGGGGGGAGAGGATCAGGAAGCGCGGCTCGTGCTCGACGACGGTGAGGTGGAGTATGCGTCGGGCTAGCGGCTGACGGTTCGGTAGTAGTGGACGTAGGCGGCTGCCGGCACGACGACGAATGTGATCGCGATCAACGCGATCGAGAAGTAATTGACGCCTCCGTGTGGCGTCAGGACAAGCGTCCGGTAGTCGAAGGACACTGCCAGCGCCGCCGAGATCACCACCGCCGCTACCGGTATTACCTTGTCGGTGAACGCATTTCGCTTGACTTCCGCATGTTTTCCGGTCTGGTCGCGGGCCAACGCGATCAGCGCGATCGGGACGATGATGAATTGAATGAACCGCGCGATCACCGCAAGGCCGGTCAGATTCTCGAGGTCGAAACGCAAGGCGAGGGGGAATGCCAGTGCCAGTGTCGCGGTGATGCCGAAAGCCACCATCGGCACGCCGAATCGGTTCTTGCGCGACAAGCGGGCCGGGAAGATTTTGGTGTCAGACAGTGCGGTCCACAGGCGCGGGGCGCCGAACGACGCGGCCACATTGATGCCGAACATCGACACCAGGGCGCCGAGGACGACGATGGCGCGCAGGGTGTCGTTGCCAATGGCCGCGGCGAGTTTGACGGTGTCGCCGGAGTGGACGATCCTGTCCGATCCCAGCCACATCGCGACGGTGACGGCGAGCACGTAGACCAAGCCGACGGCCAAGATCGCCAGCGGTATGGCCCGGGGGAGGTTGCGTTCTGGTTCCTGCATCTCTTCAGCGGCGTTGGCAATCGATTCGAAACCGGTGAATGCGTACAGCGCGGCCATGGTGGCAAGAACCACTCCCGATACGGTGCTCTGTCCGAGCTCGATGAAGCCGAACAACGCGTATGGCGCCGGTCGGAAAACCTCTGCCGAACCAGCCGTCGCGTAGTTGTTGACATGCCGGACGACGATGTACCCGAGTCCGCCGATGATGAAGACCGAAAGCGCGAACAGCTTGCCCACCGTTGAGATTCCGTTCGCCCACTCGATAGCCCGGTTACCGAACAGATTAATCATCAGCAACACCGCGATGAAGATGAGAAACGTCAACGTTTTTACGCTGAACAGCTCGGTGTCTTTAGTCCAATTATGTTGTGGGAAAACTACATTCAGTAGGGTAGCGACGAAGAGCGACGCCAGCACGCCCCATGCGATGGATGCGACGATCGCATGGGTGACACCGACGTAGATGCCGATCCGCTGGCCGAACGCAGCGGTCGTGTATGCGTAGGAGGCGCCGTTGGTTTTGACGTACCTGGCTGCTGTCGCGAAGACGAGCGCCATGATGCCCGCGAACAGGCCGGCCAAAATGTAAGCGACGGGGGCCAATGGTCCGGCGAGCTTGATCACCGCACCCGGAGTCAGGAAGATGCCTGCGCCGATGACAGCGTTGATCCCGAGCATGACGATGCTCCAGAAGCCAAGCTTGCTGATCGGGCACCCTCCTAGTTCCAAGCCCTCCAACTCTGGAACGTAAAGAGTGACATAGCGTCGCCAGCCACACTCAGGCGAGCTTGGACGAGCTCGGCGAAATCGGTGTTGAACCGTCGAATGCACGCGCGACTATCCGAGAGCTTCGCCGATGTCGGGAAGTAGGGAAATCTCCTCAGGCTGGCAATTGCGGAAGAGGGTTGCGAGTTCGCGCACCCGCCTTTTTGCCCAGCCAGTATTGAAGTTACTCAATACCTGGTACTCGTACTTGAACCGTTCCGCACGATCGCCCACCCAGGTGGCCGCTTGACTCGTGACGATGCCTTCGCAGTACCAGTAAAGAAGATCATCGAGGCTGCCAGCGTTGAAGGTCATGCTCGGAGAGGCCGCCCATTAGTTCGCGCCGGCGTCACCCAACTGACGCGCCAGCCGTTCGGTGAACTCGGCGACTTGGGCCGGACTGTCGAGCCCGAACAGCGCGGCGGTAGCGCGATCACCGTCATCGTTGTGCCGCACCAGAATTGGGACGCCATCATGGCGCACCGCGTCGAACGC
>JAVROZ010000349.1:0-4170 GCA_032162485.1 Mycobacterium sp. | reverse complement strand
GACGCCTTCGCGCACTACCGGCAGTCCGAAGGGCTGCCGGCGCTCACGATCGGGTGGGGCCCCTGGTCGGTCGGTATGGTCGAAGAGCTCAAGCTGGAAAAGATCTACGCTCAGCGAGGAATCGAGCTCATCACGCCCGCAACGGGCACCCTGATCTTCGATCGGCTCATTAACCAAAAAGCGCCCAACGTCATCGCTATCAGCGCTGACTGGATGCGGGCACGCCGCGTCGGCCTCGGCGGACAACTGCCACCGATGTTCTCCGAACTGGGAACAGCCGAGGTTTCGCCCGATCCTGAATCGGAATCGTCAATACTCGACTTCCTCTCGGACTGCCCGGAAGCTGACCGGCTCGACGCAGTGGCAAGCCATGTCCGACAGATCGTTGCCGCGGTCTTCGAAGTCGCAGTCACCGACATCGGATCTGACGACACCCTCAACGACATCGGCTTGGACTCGATGATGGCTGTGGATTTCAGAGCAAGAATCAACTCGATCTTCGCGATCGAAGTACCGATGCTTGAACTACTTCGGGGCGTGAGCGTCAATTCGCTCGCCGCTCGAATACTCGCCGAGCTGCAGTTAGGCAGCGTCGAGGAGCCTGCGGTCGCCGAACCGCGATCGGTGCCCACCGCAGGCGACGACGTCGAGCTACTGATCGAACAGTTATCCGAGGCCGATCTCCGGGAACTGCTGGCCGAACTCGAGGGACAACCGACCGGGCACGAAGCCGGAGGCGCGCACTCGTGAACTCCGCGGTGCACGTGCGAGGTTTGTCCAAGGCCTACGGTCAGTTACCCGCAGTGCGGGATTTAGATCTCGACGTCGGCCATGGCGAAATATTTGCGATGCTCGGGCCTAACGGGGCGGGCAAGTCGACGACGGTTGAAATCCTTGAGGGTCACCGAAAACGCGATTCTGGATACGTGCGGGTGCTGGGTGAAGACCCCGGGACGGCGGGCAGGAGTTGGCGCGCCAAGATCGGCATGGTGCTTCAAGAAGCCAGCGATTTCGGGATGCTCAAGGTGTCGGAAACTGTGCAGATGTTTGCGAAATCCTATGGGAAGACCCGCGTCCCGGAGGAGGTACTCGAACTCGTCGGGCTCGGCTCGCTTTCCGGCTCGAAAGTACGGACGCTGTCCGGGGGGCAACGCCGTCGGCTCGACGTCGCTCTCGGCATCATTGGTCGACCCGAATTGCTCTTTCTGGACGAACCGACGACCGGGTTCGATCCAGAAGCCAGACGACGATTCTGGGACCTGATCAGGCTACTGGCAGGCGACGGCACGACCATCCTGCTGACCACCCACTATCTGGAGGAAGCCGCCACGCTGGCAGACCGCGTCGCGGTCATCGCCGGTGGCAGGCTGGTGGCAGTCGACTCGCCCGAGAAGTTGACCGGATACGCGAGCTCGGCTGCGACGGTTCGGTGGATGGAGGGAAATCGTCTCCACGTCGAGCAGACAAATCGCCCGACAGACCTGATCAGGCAGCGGTCCCGGGATGGGGCAGAACTGGCTCAGCTCACGGTCTCTCGACCAACGCTCGAAGACGCCTATCTGCAGTTGATCGGCCTGGCATGACGGGCATCGACCACGTGAAGGATGCCGCACTGCCGCGACACCGCGCCACGGAGTCCGAGTCAGCGCTGCCATCTCCGCTGCGTATCGGGTTGTCCCGAGTCATCCCCGAGTTGAAGATGTTCTACCGACGGCCGGAGCAGGTGGCTCTGACGTTTTCGATGCCGGCTTTAATCTGCATCCTTCTGGGTTCGATCTTTTCAACGAAACTACCTAACAGCGATACGAGCACCGGCGCAGTGATCGCGGCAAGCATGCTCGCTTACGGGATCCTTTCGACATCGTTCATCAATCTCGGCATCAGCATCGCCGGCGACCGCGACACTGGCGCCTTGAAGCGACTTCGTGGGACGCCCACGACGGCATCCTCGTACTTCATCGGCAAAACTTTTCTGGTTGCCATCGCCAGCCTTGCCGAGGCCGTTGTCCTGCTCTCGGTAGGAGTGCTTGTCTTCAAACTTCGTCTACCGACGGATGTGTTTGGCTGGTTCACCCTGACTTGGGTCTTCATCCTGGGCATCATCAGCTGTTCATTGTTGGGGATGTTCATCAGCAACTTCGCAAGCAACGCGGTGTCAGCCGCGGTTATAACCAACGGTCCAGCGGTGGGCCTGCAATTCGTATCGGGTACCTACGTACCGCTCATGGCGCTACCGGCCTGGATGCTGACTATTGGCTCCATCTTTCCCGCTAAGTGGATGGCTCAAGGATTCCGGTCAGTGCTGTTGCCAGCGGATATGGCCGCCTTCGAACCGGCCGGCAGCTGGGAGCAC
The DNA here is from genome assembly GCA_032162485.1 of Mycobacterium sp. Taxonomy (GTDB): domain Bacteria; phylum Actinomycetota; class Actinomycetes; order Mycobacteriales; family Mycobacteriaceae; genus Mycobacterium. Next base: position 1,817 of record JAVROZ010000349.1, on the reverse strand, counting down.
TGGCGGATTTTCTTCGTACTCACGGCATGGAGTATCGGTGGTCTAATCGCTTGCCTCGCAGTTTTCCGGTGGTCAGACCAGAAATAGACATTTTTGCTCTGGTTAAGCATCATCACCGGCTTGATCCTTCGGCCAGGTTGAGGCCATTGTCATCGGCGGCGGCGTTGAGGTGCGAAAATTGCGCCGTGCCGGACTGGACCTACCATCCGCTTCGCCCAATAGCTGCGGCCGCAATCGGTGAGCGCCGCACGTACGTGCTGGCATTGAGATTCCTCGCGGCATTGATCAGGCACGCGGGTGGCTGGCGATGGATTCCCATCGTCTTCGACCACCCCGCGTTGTTGCCGGAATGGTCGGGAAGGTTGGGGGCGTCCGTCCCACCGTCGGTCGCGCGGGACGCGATCACCGTCCTGCCGATACAGGGCGCAGACGTCATCGAGATCAATCCAGTCCGGATGGCCGACGTCGAGTTGGTGCGCCGCGCTACCGTCGGCCGCAGGTGCAGGGTTACCGCCGTCGCCGACACGGTGGAGGCGAGTCAAGCGGTCGCCGAGGATGTCGATGATGTCTACGTCGGCGATCCCGGGAACGTCGTGCGGCTCATGCGCCCAGATCTCGCGTCTGCGCTGGCAGCCCTGGCCGATCCCGCTGTTGCGGTTCTGGCCACCCCCGCGGTCCTGCTCGCTGCTGGACCGGCCTGGTTCAACCGAGTCATCGAAGCCAGCACGCCGACCTTGCCCCTGACCCCGCTGCGTGCCACCTCGGTAGATCCGCGGCGGTGGCCGGGATGGTTGTGGGCCGCGTTGGTCGGGATGGGTCTGATCGTGGCCGGTATCGGCGCGGGTGCGATCGCACTGGGTCCGGTGTTGCTGGGATACGACCGCGACTACCTTGGCGCCTCCGTTACCGACCTCAACCATCTCAATCAGCACTTGGTTGGCTTTTTGCAGCACGACCGGATCACCATGGCGGGCAACATGATCGGTATCGGCATCCTCTACCTCGGGCTGGCGCAGGCGATGCGGCAAGGCTATCGGTGGGCCCGCCGGGCATTACTGATCTCGGGCGGGGTGGCGTTCGTGAGTTACTTCTATTTCCTCGGCACGGGCGGATTCGTCGAACCGCTGCACACGTTGGTGGTGATGATGCTTTCCCCACTGCTGGTGCTGGCGGTGTTGCGCGAACCCACTGGGCCGCGTTGGCCGCCCGTTGTGGAAGGACCCGAGTCGCAGCGGCGTCGGGCCCTGTGGGGACAGCTGCTGATGATCGGCGTCGGGGGCGGCTTGGCCGTGGCCGGCGCTGTCATCTCCACCGTGGGCATGACGTCGGTATTCGTTCCGACCGATTTGGACTTCATGCACACGCACGCCCAGCAGCTGCGCGCAGCCGACCCGAACCTGTTGCCGTTTATCGCCCACGACCGGGCGGGCTTCGGCGGCGCTTTAATCGGCGCTGGGCTTGCAGTGCTGCTGATCAGCCTGTGGGGATGGCGGCGCGGACAACGATGGGTGTGGTGGTCGCTGCTGCTGGGCTGCGCGTCTGGGACCGTGCCGGTGCTCATCGTCCACTTCGCTATCGGCTACACCCATTTCGAACATCTTTTGCCGGTATATGTGCTGGTGGTGGTAACCGTCATCGCCCTCGCCCTGTCCAAGGGCTACCTGACGGCACAATCGGCGCCGAGGGTAATGTGAGCGTTCCCGACCGCACACACCGACCCATCGTGAACTTCGGTACGGTAACGTCAGCACTCACGGTGTAACGCCGATAAGGCAGGTGCTCAAGCAGGATGGGACAGCCGGGTGCCGGACAGCAGA
>JAVROZ010000348.1:0-2801 GCA_032162485.1 Mycobacterium sp. | reverse complement strand
GACCGACACCACCGCACTGGTGTTCAGGAAGCCGAACCAGTAGCCGAGACCAATTACCGCCGCGCCCAACGCAACCCAGGCGGGCACGGCACCCAACTCGACGCCACGGTGGTGGACGGCGGGGATGTGAAGGGCGATCAGCAGCGCCGAATAGGCCAGCGCCGACCCAACGGTCAACGACAACCAAGCGCGCCCGCTGATGAGCCGCGTCTTGCTGGGGCGTGGCAACGCAGTCAGAACCAAGAGCGGGATCAAGACCATCAGCGACTCGAGCACCACCATCGCGATGAGATGCGACTGAGTCGCAAGCACCCGCACCGGTTGCGACACCGCGCATGTCATCAACCCGATGGCGCAGACCACCGCCGCTGCGGCCTGTCTGCTCAGCAGCCACCAGACGGCCGCCGCCCACGTCACCGCGATCGCGGTGTACACCGGCCAGGTCCAATGGGCGTCGGGCCCGGGTGCACTGGCCATGTCCGGCATCGCCATGTTGTGGTCGCCGTGCTGCATCCCCGGCGGTTCGGCCCACACTATGACGCGCGCCAGGATCAGGGCACCGATGATTTCCAGCGCTGCGACCAACCAGGTACGCATCGACGGGGCGCTTCGCTGAACGGTCACACTCCGTCCCCGAATCTCACCGCGAACCCCCTGAATAGTCACCTTCGAGCAAACTCGCCCGACAGCCAGTATATGGTGAACTAGGTTACATAAGTAGACTCACCTGCTGGCTTGTTCATCGTGCCGCATGTTGAAAGGTGACGATGTTTCTCACCGCAACGACGGGGGCTCGAACTACCCGAGGCTTCGCGTGACGACGCCACCGAAGACACCGGGCGAACTGTTCGATCTGAGCGGCCAGGTCGCCGTCGTCACAGGAGCGTCGAGCGGTCTAGGGGACCGGTTCGTCCGCGTCCTGCATGCCGCGGGTGCGTCGGTGGTCGCCGTCGCACGACGATCGGATCGCCTTGCGTTACTCGCGAGCGAACTCGACCGGGTCCTCCCGATCACGGCTGACCTGGCCGCCGACACTGACGTCGAAGAGATCGTGCCCCGCACGATCGAACGCTTCGAGCGTATCGACATCGTCGTGAACAACGCCGGGTTCGGCTCTCCTGCACCAGCTATCGAGGAGCAGATCGATGCCTTCCGGCGCACCCTGGACGTCAATCTTGTTGGGGCCTTTCATCTCGCCCGACTGGCCGCCGTGCCGATGATCGCCGCCGGCGGGGGGTCGATCATCAACATCTCGTCGATCCTCGGGCAGGTGGCTGCATGGCCGATACCGGATGCCTCGTACTCATCCTCTAAGGGCGCTCTCATCAGTCTCACCCGTGACCTCGCCTGCCAGTGGGCACGGCACGGAGTGCGGGTCAACGCGCTTGCGCCAGGTTTCTTCCCCAGTGAGAGCTCAGCGCAAATGACCGAAGACGAAGCAAGCCAACGCTACCTGCGCACGGGTTGCCCCATGCGCCGGATGGGTGAACCCGATGAGCTTGACGGCGCGCTCCTGTTTCTGGCATCACGCGCTTCGACCTACATGACCGGGCAGGTGTTGACCGTCGACGGCGGCTGGACCGCGCATTGAGGCTGCCTAATGCTCCAAACTTTCGACGAAAGACCCAGATGAACATCAAGAACGCCGCAGTGAATGCTCGAGCACTGGCCCAGATCGTCGCGGCGGTGTCACCTCGGGTGCCGACGACCGGGCCGTCGAAATCGTCGGACGTCACCGCGCATTGGATCACCGACCACATTGGGAAATCCGTTGGCGCAGTTGCGGTATCGGCGAGTCCGCTGGACGGCACCTCGGGCACGACGGATCGTCGGCGACTCAAAGTGAATTGGGACGAAGCCGGGAAGGCAGCCGGCCTACCGACCAATCTCTTCATCAAGAGCAGCCCCCTCAACGCCAAGAATCGGACCATGGTCGCCGCGTTGGACATGGCGGTCAACGAGGTGCGGTTCTACCGCCAGGCATCGGAGGAACTCGAGGGGATTGCGCCGAAGGCCTGGTATGCCCATGCCGGCGTGGGTGCACGCTTCCTCATCGTTCTCGATGACATCGCCGCACAGGGCGCCCGGCCGTATGCGCTGGCCGACCGCTGCGAAGTCGACCACGCCCGCGGCCTCGTCGACGCATTCGCCAGACTGCATGCGCAATTCTGGGAGAGTCCGCGTTTCGGCCGCGACCTCTCGTGGGCCCGGACGTGGAGTACGCGCCCGGGGAACCAGGTACTCAAGCGTTTCTACTCGCGTGGACGTCGCGGCGCACTGCGCCTCGACCGACCAGAAATAACGCCGGCCGTGCGCGCGGTCTCCGCGGCACTCGACAACCACATCGACGCCTACTACCGCGAATTCGAGGCGGGACCGCTGACGCTGCTGCACGGCGACTCACATCTAGGTAACACCTATTCGATGCCGGACGGGCGTTCCGGCCTACTGGACTGGCAAGTGGTGTGGCAGGGGCCGGGGCTGCGCGAGGTGACCTACTGGATGGCATCCGGTCTCGATCCCGATGTGCGCCGAAAGCACGAGCGTGACTTGCTGGAGAGGTACCTGGAGGGATTACGGGCCGGCGGAGTCGCGGACGTCCCGAATCTGGATGCCGCCTATCAACGCTATCGCCTGTACGCGGCGGAGGCCTGGGATGCGACGGCGATGACCATCGCGTGGCCCGGGCTGCAAGAGCCGGAGAACGCCGAGGCGGGGTGGCGCCGCACCTGCGTGGCCGTCGAGGATTTGGAGACGGCGGCGCTGCTGAACCGTCTCGGTTAGCTGCCGGTCATTTGTTG
>JAVROZ010000347.1:0-3036 GCA_032162485.1 Mycobacterium sp. | reverse complement strand
CGCAGTTCGGCCGGCAGACGCGACGAGGTATCGGTGACCACGATGACGGTCATCTCAGCGAGTTTTCTCACTCGGCACGATGGAGTTTTGCGAGGCCTCGGCCAGCGCCTTGAGCATCAATTCTGCTACCGCGTGGTGGGCCTCGAAGTTCCAGTGAAGGCCGTCCGGGTTTGCCCGTCCGCTCATGACCTCGTCGGCGACCGCGGCTTTGAGATCCACCAGCGGAACATGTTGCGCCTGCGCCCATGCGGTGATCGCCGCGACGGTGCCGGCGCGCCCATGGTGGGCCTTGCCGTACGTCTCGGCAATGTGCACCGACGGCAGCGACGCCACGATCGGGATGCCCGGGCGGTTGAAATCGATTGCGCCACGGGTTAGTTCAAGGTATTCCACAGTCAGCTGCGGCGGTAGTGCTGACCTGGCGATAGGCGAAAGTCTCGGCTGCAACCAGCCGTAGCCGTCGCGAACCCAGCGCCGCAGCCGTGGTGGCCGGACATAGCGGATCAGCTCACGCATAGCGGTGGGCCACACCGAGGGCAGCGAATCCATGCCGCTGGTGGCGAAGATGACCGCGCCGGCTTTGGGCAGCGCCGCCCAGGACCGCGGGTCCTGAGTCGCCGCCCACCACACGTCGCGGCAGGTCCAGCCTATCCGGCCGATCAATTCCACGTCCCAATCCAGTTGAGAAGCAACGATATTGGGCCAGATACGCGGATCATCTGCGGGCAGACCACCGGTCGGACCGTAATAGGACAGCGAGTCGGCGAAGATCAGCAGCGTGGGCTTCGAGTCGCGCTGGTTTTCAGAGGACATCGTTGGACACCTGCGCCGATGCGTTCCACACGTCCAGTCGCCACCGGATGGCATCAAACGAGGCCGAGTCCGTTGAGTCATCTGTGTGGCCGCTCAACTGAACCCAACTGCAGTTGCCCATGCCACCCAGGATCGGCCAGTTGGCCACTGGCAGCTTCAGCAGTGCGGCCGACAACGCTGCAATCAGTCCACCGTGGGCGACCAGCACCACCGGCCGCTCCGGTTGGCTCGCATCGCCCCAATCTTGTTCCAGGGCAACCAGTTCGGCAACCAAGGGCACACTTCGGGCGGCCACGTCGACCCTGCTTTCGCCACCATGCGGTGCCCAGGTGGCATCCTCGCGCCAGGCCAACCGGGCACCGGGCATCTCGGCATCGATCTCGGTGTGCGTCATTGCCTGCCAGTCACCCAGATGGGTTTCCCGCAGCCGAGCGTCCACCCGAATCTGCAGGCCGGTCTGCTCGCCCAGCCGGGTCGCTGTGTCGTAGGCGCGCCGCAGATCCGACGAGACGATCAACAGCGGCTGCAATTTGCCCAGCACTTCGGCGGCGGCGACCGCCTGCGCGCGGCCCAGTTCACTCAAATCGGTGTCGAGTTGACCTTGCATCCGACTGCCGAGGTTGTAGTCGGTCTGCCCGTGTCGCAGCATCACCAGCCGCCGCGCCGTCACTGCGCACCCGTCTCAGGAGAGTCCCCGAGGTCGACCGGAACCACCGGGCAGTCGCTCCACAACCGGTCCAGCGCGTAGAAGTTGCGATCGTCCTGGTGCTGAATGTGCACCACGATGTCGCGGTAGTCGAGCAGCGTCCAGCGACCTTCGCGGGCGCCCTCGCGACGGGCCGGCTTGTACCCGGCCTGACGCATTTTCTCCTCGACCTCGTCGACGATCGCGTTGACCTGCCGTTCGTTGGACGCCGAGGCGATGACGAAGCAGTCCGTGATGAACAGCTGTCCCGACACATCGATGACGAGGACGTCGTCGGCCAGTTTCGAGGCGGCAGCGGCGGCGGCCACCGTCGCCATGTCGATCGCTTCCTGATTTGCGGTCATGTGCTGTTCCCGGCGGCCAGGCTGGGGGCGGCCGGGTTCTCGCTCCTCTCAGATGTTCGGTAAAGGCGGCGCTTGGAGACGTACTGCACGACGCCGTCGGGCATCAGATACCAGAGCGGCCGACCCTCTCGAGCGCGCTGCCGGCAGTCGGTGGACGAGATCGCCAGAGCCGGGATCTCGACGAGTGTGAGGGCGTCATCGGCCAGGTTGTCCAGGGCCGCGGTGATGTGGTCGTGGCTCAGTTCGTAGCCGGGCCGGCTGACGCCGACGAACCGGGCCAGCTCGAACAGCTCTTCCCAGCTTTGCCAGGTAAGGATGGAAGCCAGCGCGTCGGCCCCGGTGATGAAGTACAGCTCGGCGTCCCGGTGCAGGGTGCGCAGGTCCCGTAGCGTGTCTTTGGTGAAAGTGGGGCCGCCGCGGTCGATGTCTGCGCGGCTCACCGAGAAACGGGGATTGGACGCAGTGGCGATCACCGTCATCAGGTAGCGGTCCTCGGCGGCCGACACCTGCCGGTCCTTCTGCCACGGCTGGCCGCTGGGCACGAACACCACTTCGTCGAGCTTGAACTTGTCGGCCACCTCGCTGGCAGCAACCAGGTGACCGTAGTGGATGGGGTCGAACGTCCCACCCATCACGCCAAGCCTGCGGGGCTGCTTTTGCATGGTTTGCCAGCTTACTTGAGCTCGCGATCAGGCATTACCCGCCGAGGAATGCTCGCAGATTCTGCGGCAACGACTTCTTGCTGGTCTGCCTGCCGCTCGAGTAGATCAGACGGTTGGCGTCGTTGATCAAGATCACTCCGCTGCGGTGCGCGATTACGGGTTCGCCCAAGCTCCACCGCTCTTGGTTCATTGCCCGGCAACAACCACTTCGATCGTGTAAAGAAGTCCTGTGGAGAGTTCGCCGACGGGCTCGGTAGATCAGACGCCAGAGTGGAAAGACGCCATGACACGGCGGGTCTACAGCCGATCCGTGGTGAGCGGTGAGATTTCGCTGCCGGCCATACCGAGCCTGCTCGACGAGTACGTGGAAATGTGTAGCCGCATCTTCGCGGGTGTGGGCCGGAAGTTCAACGACGAGGAACTCGCGCACCTGCGGAATGTGCTCGAAGGTCAATTGGCGGAGGCCTACTCGATTTCCCATCGTTCGAACATCGTGGTCACCTACAACGCT
>JAVROZ010000346.1:0-4412 GCA_032162485.1 Mycobacterium sp. | reverse complement strand
AGCGCAGGCTGGGGAAGTCGTCATAGGGTGCGGGCGTCTTGGACATGGAGGCCGATGTTACGCAGCGGATGTGCCCGGCTGACCTTCTGGCAGCATTGGACTCGATGAGTACGCGTCGCGACCTCCCTGAGTCGCCCTATCTGGCCGCGGTCGCCGGTCGCAAACCCAGTCGGGTGCCGGTGTGGTTCATGCGGCAGGCCGGTCGCTCACTGCCCGAATACCGGGCGTTGCGTGAACATCGCAGCATGTTGGCGGCATGTTTCGAGCCGCAATTGGCCTGCGAGATCACCCTGCAGCCGATCCGCCGTTACGGCGTCGACGCGGCGATCCTGTTCTCCGACATCGTGGTGCCGATGCGCGCCGCCGGCATCGATCTGGACATCGTCCCCGACGTCGGGCCGGTGATCGCCGACCCGGTGCGCACCTCCGCCGACATCGAGGCCATGAAACCCCTTGACCTGCAAGCGGTTCAACCCATTTTCGAGACGGTGTCGCTGTTGGTCGACGCGCTCGGCGATGTTCCGCTGATCGGCTTCGCCGGGGCGCCGTTCACGTTGGCGTCCTACCTGGTCGAGGGCGGTCCGAGCCGCCACCATGCCCGCACCAAAGCGATGATGCTGGCCGAACCGGCGAGCTGGCACGCGTTGATGACCAAGCTGGCCGACCTCACCATCGCGTTCCTGCGCGGCCAGATAGCCGCCGGGGTCGACGCGATCCAGCTTTTCGACTCCTGGGCGGGCACGCTGTCGCTGGCCGACTACCGCCAGTTCGTGCTGCCACACAGTGCCCGGGTTTTCGCTGAGCTGGCTGAGGGTGGAGTGCCGATGACGCATTTCGGCGTCGGGACCGCCGAGCTGCTCGGCGCGATGTCGGAGGCGGTGCGGCCGGGCAGTGCCCGTGTCGTCGGCGTGGACTGGCGGACCTCACTGAGCGACGCAGCGGGCAGGGTGCAACCCGGTACGGCCCTGCAGGGAAACCTCGATCCGGTGGTGGTCCTGGCGGGCTGGCCGGTGGTGGAACGTGCCGCCCGCGCCATCGTCGACGACGGTCGTCGCGCCGTGGACGCGGGTGCGGCCGGGCACGTCTTCAACCTGGGCCACGGAGTGCTGCCCGAGACTGATCCCGGCGTGCTGACCGATCTGGTGGCCCTGGTCCACTCCCTGTGAACCACTCGTATTGCGTTGTCGGCGGCGGTATTTCGGGACTGACGGCGGCATATCGGTTGCGGCTGATGGCAGGTGACGCCGCGAGCATCACCTTGTTCGACCCGGCCGACAGGCTCGGCGGGGTGTTGCGCACCGAGTTGGTGGGTGGCCAGCCGATGGACGTCGGGGCCGAAGCGTTCGTGCAGCGTCGGCCCGAAGTGCCGGCGTTGCTGGCCGAGCTGGGCCTGTCCGATCGCCGACAGACCACAACCGGTGTTCGCCCGTTGATTTACAGCGGACAACGGCTGCACCCGCTGCCGTCGGACACGGTGGCCGGGATCCCGTCGTCGGCCGCGTCGGTGGCCGGTCTGGTCGATGACGCCACCGTCGCGCGTATCGAGGCCGAGCCCGCACAGGCGCTGAACTGGAGCCCGGGCAGCGATCCCGCGGTGGGCGAGTTGGTGGCCGACCGATTCGGCGAGCAGGTGGTCGCCCGCTCGGTGGATCCGCTGCTGGGCGGGGTGTACGCGGGTTCGGCGGCGACGATCGGGTTGCGGGCGGCCGTACCGACCGTGGCGGCGGCCCTCGACCGAGGCGCCACCAGCCTGACCGACGCTGTTCGTAGCGGCTTGCCGCCGACTACCAGCGGACCGGTGTTCGGCTCTCTGGCGGGCGGCTACCAGGTGTTGCTCGACGAACTCATCGCCCGCAGTCGGATCCGCTGGGTCCGGACCGGGGTAAGCACGATCCAATCCGACGGAACATCTGGCTGGACGCTGCGCGACGAGACCGGCGTCGACTGGCACGCCGATGCGGTGATTCTGGCCGTTCCGGCCGCGCAGGTCGCGCGGTTGGTGGCGACCCTGGCGCCGCGCACGGCCGAGGCCGCCCGCCGGATCGTCACCGCCTCGGCGGTGGTGGTGGCGCTCGCCGTTCCCGCCGACACGGCGTTTCCGCAGTCTTCGGGTGTGCTGGTTGCCAGCGGTGAACCGTTGCGCGCCAAGGCAATCACGCTGTCGTCGCGCAAATGGGGCACGGGTGGGGACGGGCAATTGCTGCGGTTGTCCTTCGGGCGGTTCGGTGACGACCTGGCCGTCCGCGCGTCCGACGATGACCTGCTGGGATGGGCGTTGAGCGACCTGGTCGACGTGTTCGGTCTGGGCGTCGAACTCCTCGACGTCCGCGTGCAGCGCTGGATCGACGCCATGCCGCAGTACGGACCCGGTCACGCCGGTCTGGTCGCCGAACTGCGCGGGGGTCTGCCTGCGACCGTGGCCGTAGCGGGCAGCTATCTCGACGGGATCGGCGTGCCCGCCTGTGTGGGGGCCGCAGGCAAGGCCGCAACCAGCGTCGTCGAGGCGTTGGAGCGGCAAGTGGCACGATAGGTGCCATGTCACGCCTCGACTTCGACGCCCTGAACGCAACGATTCGCTACCTGATGTTTTCGGTGTTCTCGGTGCGGCCCGGTGAGCTCGGCCAGGGAGGGCGGGAAGAGGTGGTCGATGAGACCGCCACCTTCATCAAGCAGCAGGAAGAACGCGGCGTGGTGGTGCGCGGCCTGTACGACGTCGCGGGTCTGCGCGCCGACGCCGACTTCATGATCTGGACCCACGCCGAACGTGTCGAGCCGCTGCAGGCGACCTATGCCGATTTTCGGCGCACCACCACCCTGGGCCGGGCGTGCACGCCCGTGTGGAGCAGCGTCGCGCTGCACCGACCGGCGGAGTTCAACAAAAGCCACATCCCGGCGTTTCTGGCCGGCGAGGACGCCGGCAACTACATCTGCGTGTATCCCTTTGTGCGGTCCTATGAGTGGTACCTGCTGCCCGACGAGGAGCGTCGCCGCATGCTTGCCGAGCACGGCATGGCCGCCCGCGAGTACAAGGACGTCCGCGCCAACACGGTGCCGGCATTCGCACTCGGCGACTACGAATGGATTCTGGCTTTCGAGGCGCCGGAGTTGGACCGCATCGTGGATTTGATGAGGGAATTACGGGCCACCGACGCCCGGCGGCACACCCGCGAGGAGACGCCGTTCTTCACCGGGCCCCGAGTGCCGGTCGAGCAGCTGGTCAATTCGCTCCCATGAGCACCCAATTCGACCCGTCCGATCCCACCCGCTTCGAAGAGATGTATCGCAACGACCGGGTCTCGCACGGTCTGCCCACCGCCACCCCGTGGGATATCGGCGGTCCGCAACCGGTCGTCCAACAGCTGGTGGCGCTCGGCGCCATCAAAGGTGAGGTGCTCGACCCGGGCACCGGTCCTGGCCACCACGCGATCTACTATGCGTCGCAGGGCTTTTCGGCGACCGGTATCGACGGATCGGTCGCAGCTATCGACCGTGCCCGCGAGAACGCCCAGCGGGCCGGGGTATCGGTGGATTTCCAGGTGGCCGACGCCACCAAGTTGGACGGCCTGGACAACCGGTTCGACACCGTCGTGGACTGCGCGTTCTACCACACCTTCAGCACCGCACCCGAATTGCAGACGTCCTATGTACAGGCGCTGCGCCGAGCCACTCGACCGGGGGCGCGGCTATACATGTTCGAGTTCGGTGAGCACGACATCAACGGATTCAAGATGCTGCGGTCGTTGACTCAGGACGACTTACGTCAGGTGCTTCCGCGTGGGGGTTGGGAGATCACCTATCTGGGGACGACCACCTATCAGATCAACATCAGCGCCGAGTCGATCGAGATGATGGCCGCGCGCAACCCCGACATGGCTGAGCAGACGCAGGAACTGCAGGCGCGGTACCGAGCAATGGAACCGTGGCTGGTCAATGGCAGGGTGCACGCGCCGTTCTGGGAAGTGCACGCCACTCGGGTGGACTAGCCGGTCGCCTGACACGGTCGCCCAGCGTTAGTTAGGCCTCGTCAGGAACCAGTCGCAGCGAGATCGAGTTGATGCAGTAGCGCTGATCCGTCGGCGTCGGGTAACCCTCGCCGGAGAATACGTGGCCCAGGTGGCTGTGGCAGTTCGCGCACACTACTTCGGTGCGTGTCGTGCCCATCGAATGGTCGGGACGCAGGATCACCGCATCGGAACTCGACGGATCGAAGAACGACGGCCAGCCGCAGTGGGAGTCGAATTTCTCGGTGCTGCGGAACAATTCAGTGCCGCAGGCCCGGCATTGATAGATGCCCTGGGTCTTGGTGTCGGTGTACTCGCCGACGAAAGGCCGCTCGGTGCCTGCGCGGCGCAACACCTCAAACTCCTGCGGGTTGAGCTTTTTGCGCCACTCGTCGTCGGACAGTTCGAGCT
>JAVROZ010000345.1:0-5842 GCA_032162485.1 Mycobacterium sp. | reverse complement strand
GTCGCCCCGCCGGGCGGGGTGATGCTCAGCGCGTCCACCACGCGACTGGTTGAAGGTTCAGCGGCCTTGGGCGAGGCTCAGTTGGTTCAGATCAAGGGTGCCGACCAGCCGGTGCGGGCGCAGCGGTTGTTGCGCATTGGTGAACGGCATCAGGCTGTCGGGCGTGCTGAGTCGGACCTTGTCGGTCGACGGGGGGAGATGTCCGCCGTCGAGCGGTTGCTGGACCGTGCAATCGACCGGCGCGGCGCGGTGGTCGGCGTGGTGGGGCCACCTGGCATTGGCAAAAGCCGTCTGGTGCGCGAGGTGGCGGCAATGGCCAGTGCCCGGGGCGTGAACGTGTTTAGCGCCTTCTGCGAGTCGCACACCAGCCAAGTCCCCTTCCATGCCGTCGCACGGTTACTGCGCGCGGCTACCGGCGTCGATGGTTTTGAGGGGCAGGAGGCCCGCGATCGAGTGCGGGACCGGGTTACCGACGCAGACCCCGAGGACTTAGCGTTGTTTGATGACCTCCTCGGCATTGCTGACCCAAATGCTCCAGTACCGGTAATCGATCCTGATGCGCGTCGGCGGCGGCTGACCGCATTGGTCAATGCTGCCTCACTGGCCCGCAAAAGCCCGGCTGTCTATGTCATTGAAGACGCTCATTGGATTGACAAGGTCAGCGAATCGATGCTGGCTGAGTTCCTCACCGTGATTCCGCAGACGCCGTCGCTGATGCTGGTCACCTATCGGCCCGAGTATGACGGCGCACTGGTGCGGGTGCATGGTGCTCAGACCGTCGCCCTGGCGCCGCTGAGCGATCCAGAGACTGCGGCACTGGTCAAAGAGCTGCTCGGGCCAGACGCCTCCGTTCGGGGGGTGGGCCAGACGGTCGCCGATCGGGCCGCCGGAAACCCGTTTTTTGCCGAGGAGATCGTGCGTGACTTGGCCGATCGTAATGTGCTGCGCGGCGCGCCGGGTGCATACGTGTCAACGACAGACGGTGCGGAAGTGAGTGTGCCTGCCACGTTGCAAGCAACCATCGCTGCACGTATTGATCGGCTCGACCCGAAAGCGAAACGCACCTTGAGCGCGGCGGCGGTCGTCGGCTCTCGGTTCTGCCGCGACCTGCTGACCATGCTTGGCGTCGAGCCGATCGTTGATAACTTGGTCGCGACCGAGTTCCTCGATCAGGTCAGCTTCACCAGCCAACCCGAGTATGTATTCCATCATCCGCTGATCCGTGCGGTGGCCTACGAATCGCAGCTCAAATCCGATCGCGCTGAGTTGCACCGGCGGGTCGCCGCCGCTATCGAAGCTCGCGAGCCGGAATCGATCGATGAAAACGCCGCGTTGATTGCCGATCATCTGGAGGCGGCAGGCGATCTGCACGCAGCGTTTGAATGGCATATGCGAGCTGGGAGCTGGTCGACGCACCGCGATATTAACGGTGCGCGGGTGAGTTGGGAGCGAGCGCGTCACGTGGCTGACCGGTTGCCCGCTGAGGACGTCCGTCGCATGGCCATGCGTATCGCCCCGCGAACCTTATTGTGCGCAACGATCTGGCGGGTCAGTGCCAGCCTGGACGACATCCGCTTCGATGAATTGCGCGAACTGGCGACTGATGCAGGCGATAAGCGCTCCCTGGTCATCGGCATGACGGGGCTTGTGCAACTGATGCAGTTCTACGGCGAGTACACGGAGGCCTCGCGTTTGGCTTCGCGCCATGTGGAACTTCTCGATTCGATCGGTGATCGCGAGCTGACTGTCGGCCTTTTGACGGTGCCGATGATCGTCAAGTGGTCGGTGGGCGAAGTGAGCGAAGCGATGGCGCTGAGCCAGCGTGCAATCGATGCGTCCGAAGGCGATCCCACGATGGGCAACTTGATTGTGGGGTCACCATTGGCGTTCGCACTGGTGATGCGCGCATCGGCACGGTGTGCCCTGGGCATTCCCGGTTGGCGCGAGGACTTCGACGACGCCATCGCGCTCGCCCGCAGAACCGACAAGTTCACGTTCTGCGCTGTCGTCATGTTCAAGTACATCGCGACGCAGAGCTGGGCGCTTCTGCCCGATGACGATGCTTTGCGAGACACTGCCGGAGCGTTGGCAATTGCCAAACACTTCGGCGACGACTTCACGCTCACCAATGCGGAATTCACGCGTGGGCTGATCTTGGTGCGCCGCGAGGACGCCAACCGGAAGTTGGGTTTTGAACTGCTGGACAGGGCTCGGCGAGTGGCGCTCGAGCATCGCAACACCATCGTTGCCGCGTGGTGCGTCGATATCGATTTCGCAACTGAGAAAAATCGAATCGGTGATTACGACGGTGCCATCGGCTTGTGTCGCGCAGTACTGGAGAATGAGATCCGGGGTGGTGAAATGACGAATCGTGGTTGGTGCACCACTGTTCTCGTCGAGGCCCTGCTCAACCGAGGTCGCGATGGAGACCTTGACGAAGCGCAGAATGCCATCGACAACCTGGCGGCAACGCCGACCGAGCCTGGGTTCGTGTACCACGAGCTTCCCCTGCTGCGTTTGAACACAATGCTTGCCAAAGCCCGTGGCGACGAGGATCGCTATTGCGACTTCCGTGAACGGTACCGCGCCCGCGCTGAATCGTCCGGTTTTGAGGGTCACATTGCACTGGCTCGTGCGATGGTCTAACAGGGTGCGGGTCGTGCCTTGGCCGCGCACGATCGGTCACTCACGTGACTGCGCAATCTCGAAATAGACCCGAATGAGACACCCGTCGGCACTATCGGCGGCCAGGTCTGAAACCGTCGACCCACCGCCGCTCCCACTGGGTCCGCCCGTCTCGAAAACGACGGCCCTGCTCGCCGAGCGTGCCGGTTTGTGAACCCCGACGACCGGCTGGTGGACAATTTCCGACGACGGCTATAGGAAATCCGCAAAATCGGTATCCGGGCCGAGGGCATCCGGTTATTTAGCCGCTGTCAAAAAACTGGACAATGCCTTCCGGGCGCAACGTGTGAATGAAACCTGTTTGAGCAGAGTCGATTCCGCTCACAAGCTGACCTGATCCGCCACGGATAAATTGAAGCGGAATTATTAATTGGTCGTTGCCAAAAAATATTCCGAATAAATGTCGTAGCAATCGTGAAATGGCTATTCCCGAATGCTCCTGGTGAGGCTAACATCACGGCATCACCTGCGTTGACCGCGCGCCAAGGGAGCAAACCATGACCGACAAGAAAAGGACGCTGGCGGTTCGGGTGGTTCTCGGCGTGCTGATGACGGTCGTGGGCGCAGTGATGCTCGCCGGTTGCCCGGTCAGTGCCCACCCGCCGCTCGCGCCGCGCGCGGCGGTTATCGTCGGTGGGGTGCCCCTTTGACTCGGTTAAGTGCTCAGTTGAGAGCTAGGTGCCCAGCGCTGCCAGCGCTGCGTCGTAATCGGGCTCTTCGGCGATCTCGGGCACCAGCTCTGTGTAGGTGACGTTGCCGTCCGCGCCGATTACCACGACGGCGCGGGCCAGCAAACCGGCCATCGGCCCGTCGGAGATGGTGACGCCATAGTCCTCACCGAAGCTGTCACGGAACGCCGAAGCTGTGGTCACGTTCTCGGTGCCCTCTGCTCCGCAGAATCGTTTCTGGGCGAACGGCAGGTCCTTGGACACACAGATGACCAACGCACCGCTAGCGCCGACGCGCTCGTTGAAGGTCCGCACGCTAGTTGCGCACACCGGCGTGTCCACCGACGGGAAGATGTTCAGCAGCACAGGCTTCCCGCCGAACTGCTCATTGCTGACTGGGCCCAGATCGTCGCCGGTCATCGTAAAAGCAGGGGCCGGGGATCCAACGGCGGGAAGGTCGCCGACTGTGTTGATCGGATTTCCGCGCAAGGTTATCTGTGCCATGCGCACAGTCTGCCAAGGAGCGGCGCGCGGTTTTTGATCGGGTCGGTCGGGCCTGAACTCATAAGGTCACCCGGCTCCGCCCCAGGCATTGGCTCAGGCCGGTGAACCCCACAGACCGATTTGATATCAGCTACGACACGCTACTTCTGTTAACAGCAGTCACATTGTTAACTTCACGTGATGCAGGACTTGGCAGTGAATTTATGCCTCGGGCGATCACGCCCGATTCCCCGGCGCGACGTATTGCGCTACGCCATCGCTATGTCGGCACTGCCAGGGCTGTATGGGGCATCGGCAAGTGTCGCCGTGCCTGCGGTGGCTGCCGCCACTCCGAAACTGATCGACTTCTCCATGCGCCAGATTCCAGCGGAGCACATTCGAGCTGCTGGTTACCACGGGGTCATCAACTACGTCTCGTTATCGCGTCCCGGCGCGTCTTTTGGCGCGAAGCCGATAACCCGGCCTTACGCCGAGCAGCTCACCGCCGCTGGGCTGATGATCGTCAGCAACTACCAATACGGCAAGCCAGGCGGGACGGCAACCTCTGACTTCAAGCGCGGATTCGACGGCGGCGTCGCCGATGCTCGCACCGCTTCGAAACTGCATATCGCGGCGGGCGGCGGTCAGAGTGCCCCGATCTTCTTTACCATCGACGAGGACATAAACCACGACACCTGGAACACTGTGGCACTGAAATGGTTTCGCGGAATCAATTCGGTGCTGGGCGTGCAGCGCACCGGCGTCTACGGCGGTATCGATGTGTGTAAATGGGCTGCCGCCGACGGCGTTATTGGAACTTCGCGCAGCCCCGGTCACCGATGGGCCTGGCAGACCAAGGCCTGGTCCCACGGTCAGATCGACCCCGCCGCGGTGCTCTACCAACGCGTGGTAAGTACGGCGTCGAATCCAGGCCCAGTAGTCGGGGGACTCGAAGTCGACGTCAACGACGTCCTTGCCGAGGATTGCGGTCAGTGGAACCTACATCCCTGAGCCCGTGACCTGGGGTCGGTGCTGCAGGGAGTCAGCGCGGTCGCCGACCGATGTCCTAATTCGTGGGGTGCCTGACGTAGACGACATCGCGTCGGATGGCCGACACTGAACCTCATGACGCGCAAAGTGGTGCTAGCCGGATTCCCCGGCGTGCAGGCGCTCGATTTGGTGGGACCGTATGAAGTCTTCACCGGCGCATCGCTGCTGACCAAGGGCGGGTACGAGGTGATCGTTGCCTCGGCCGGTGGACAGCCCGTCAGCACCGCGACCGGTCTAGCCTTTATCGCCGCACCGCTACCCGATCCGCGCGAACCAGTCGACACCGTCGTACTGCCCGGCGGGGCCGGCGTCGACGACGCCAGATCTGACCCGGAGCTCGTGGGCTGGATCAAAGCGGTTGCCCGATCCGCCCGCCGCGTCGTCACCGTATGCACTGGCGCTTTTTTGGCCGCCGAGGCCGGGTTGCTGGACGGTCATCGCGTCACCACCCACTGGGCCTTTGCCGACCGGTTGGCCAACGAATTCCCCAACATCGAGGTTGATTCGGATCCAATCTTCATCCGTAGCTGCGAGCAGATATGGACAGCCGCCGGTGTCACGTCGGGAATCGACCTCTCGCTCTCCCTTGTCGAGGACGACCACGGCACCGAGGTCGCTCAAACGGTCGCCCGTTGGCTGGTGCTCTATCTACGCCGACCCGGCGGCCAGACGCAGTTCGCCGCTCCGGTATGGATGCCCAGGGCCAAGCGGCCATCGATTCGCGAGGTGCAGGAAGCCATCGAGTGCGAACCCGGTGGTCCGCACAGCGTCGACGATCTGGCCCGCCGCGCCGCGATGAGCCCGCGGCACTTCACCCGGGTGTTCACCGAGGAGGTCGGCGAGGCGCCCGGCCAGTATGTCGAACGCGTGCGCACCGAAGCCGCGCGCCGGCAATTGGAACAGACTGACGACACCGTGGTGGCGATCGCTTCGCGATGCGGCTTCGGAACTGCGGA
>JAVROZ010000344.1:0-3483 GCA_032162485.1 Mycobacterium sp. | reverse complement strand
TGCCGGACATGGTGCTGTGCATCGTCAGCATCATGGTCCGCATGTTTTCCATTGTTTCGATCATCGGCGGAAAGGTCGCCACCATCTGCGGCATCAGTCGGTCCAGGCTCTGAATATCAGTGACCAGGGTGTTCAGTTTCTCGTCGATCTGATCCAATCCGTCCAACGCGTCAAATATCGACCGCAGTGACCAGCAGATCGGAATATCGAAGCAGTGTTTCTCCCAGTAGAAGTACGACCGGATCGGCCGGAAAAAATCATCGAAATCCGCAATGTGGTCGCGCAGTTCGGTGGTGATCTGCTGCATTTCCACCGTGTCCAGCACCATTTTGTGGGTGGTGCCGACGAGCTGTGTCATCAGGGCGTACATGCGCTTCATCAGCGCGGTCGTCATGGCCATCTCGTCGGCCTGCTTGAGCATGTCGTTCATTCGGTCGCGTTGGTATTTCATCGTCTGTACCTGACCGGCATTCTGCATGCTGATCTGAAATGGTATCGACGTATGTTCCATTGCGGTTCCGTCAGGTCTGGTGATCGCCTGCACGCGTGATATGCCCGGTACCTTGAAGATTCCTTTTGCCAGTTTGTCCAGCACCAGAAAGTCTGCCGGATTGCGCAAATCATGATCGGACTCGATCATCACAATCTCGGGTTTCATCCGGGCCTGGGAGAAATGGCGATCCGCGGCCGCGAACCCTTCGTTGGCGGGAATGCCGGGGGGTAGATATGCCCGGTCGTTGTAGTTGGTGCGGTATCCGGGCAGCGCGAGCAGGCCGACCAGCGCGATCGCCATCGTTGCGGCAAGAACCGGCACCGGCCAGCGCACCACCACGGTGCCCACCCGGCGCCAGCCGCGAACCTTGAGCAGCCGCTTGGGATCGAACAGTCCGAAGCGGCTGCCGATGACCAGGGCTGCGGGTCCCAGCGTCAGGGCGACCAGCACCGCGGCGAATATTCCTACAGCACAAGGGATGCCCAGGGTTTCGAAGTAGGGCATCCGGGCGAACTTCAGGCAGAAGGTCGCCCCGGCGATCGTCAAACCTGACCCCAGGATGACGTGGGCGACCCCGCGATACATGGTGTAGAAGGCGGTTTCCCGGTCCTCGCCGGCTTGCCGCGCCTCTTGATATCGCCCGAATATGAAGATTCCGTAATCGGTGCCCGCCGCTATCGCCAGTGAAGTCAGCAGGCTCACCGCAAAGGTAGTAAGACCAATGGCCCCGCTATGCCCTAGCAGGGCGACGACTCCCCGCGCCACGCTCAACTCGACGCCCACCGTGAGCAGCAGCACGATCACGGTGATTACCGACCGATAGACGAACATCAACATCAGGAAGATCACCACGACGGTGGTGGCGGTGATCTTGACCATGGATTTGTCGCCGCTGGTGTGCATGTCCGCGGCGAGCGCCGCCGCACCGGTGACGTAGGTCTTTATTCCGGGTGGGGCCTGCGTTTCTTTGACGATCTTGCGGACGGCGTCGATCGACTCGTTGGCCAGCGGCTCGCCCTGGTTACCGGCCAAGGCCATCTGGACGTAGGCGGCTTTGCCGTCGTTGCTTTGGGCGCCGGCCGCGGTGAGTGGATCACCCCAGAAGTCCTGAACGCTCTGAACGTGCTTGTCGGCGCGCAACTTACGCAGCAGCGTGTCGTAGTAGTGGTGGGCTTCGTCCCCAAGAGGGTCCTTGCCCTCCAGGATCAGCATCGCCTGGCTGTCCGAGTTCCCTTCCCCGAACACCTTGCCGATCCGGGCCATTGCCTCGAAGGACGGCGCGTCCCGAGGGCTCAGCGATACCGAACGCTCCTGGCCGACCACTTCCAGCGACGGGACGAAGACGCTGAGTGCGACGGTGACCGCGAGCCAGGCGACAATGATGGGCACCGACATCGCGTGAATGAAACGCGCGATTGCCGGCCGTTCGGTGTGTGTTCGGGTATCGGGGTCGTTCGCGTATTGAACGGTCACGCGGACTTCACCAGGCAGTAGGTGTAGGCGTTGGTCTCATTGGAGACCCGCTCCGCCTTCACCACGCCGTCCACGGTGATCCGGCAACCGATGCTGCTGCTATTGCCTTGCGCCACAATATTTCCCATTACGGCCGCCAGGTTGGTGGTGACGTGCAACGTCCATGGCAACACCGCGCCATCCACCCGTACCGGGTCGGAGTTCACATCGAAGTAACTGATATCGGCGACCGTTCCGGGCGGTCCGAAGACCTCGTAGTCCATTTTCTTGGGGTTGAACGGTTTGCTGTTGTCGAGATTGCTGTCGGCATACGACTCGCGCTTTTCCGAGCCGAAGAAGCCACGTACCCGGTTCACGGTGAAACCCCCGACGACGATCACCGCCAGGATCACCACGGGGATCCACGCCCGCGACAACACCTTGAAAATCTCAGGTCCCTTTCACCCGGTTGGCAATGCTCCGGGCGGACGATACCCGCCGGAAGAAGCACGTTCGAACTTGTTCAATTTAAGATCGGCGACCCGCGCTGGGTGGTTCTCAAGGCAGCGGACAATCGGAACCTAACCAAGCCTTACCTAAGTAAATCACGACCGCAGGACGGGCTCCCCAACTCCTTCCTCTCGGCCACCGAGTGTAACGCATATCACGTGCGTAAAAGAAGCATCCGCAAGCCCTCCACCAGCACAAATCACATGGCGTGCGTTATGCAAATCACACGCTGTGCGTTATCCTCTGGCGGTGGCGCAACTTGCATTCCGGCGCGCCCGCACGGAGGAGAACAAACGCCAACGTGCCGCGGCGCTGGTGGAAGCCGCGCGCTCGCTGGCTCGCGAGACCGGCGTCGCCTCGGTGACGCTGACGGCCGTCGCGAACCGCGCCGGGATTCACTACTCCGCGGTGCGCCGATACTTCACCTCCCATAAAGAGGTGCTGTTGCATCTCGCCGCGGAAGGGTGGGTGCAGTGGTCGGGCACGGTGTGCGAGAAATTGGGCGAGCCCGGCTCGATGACGCCCGAGCGGGTGGCCGAGACGTTGGCCACCGGCCTGGCCTCCGACCCGCTGTTCTGTGACTTGCTGGCCAACCTCCATCTGCACCTCGAGCACGAAGTGGAAATAGAAAGAGTCATCGAGATCAGGCGGACCATTTCCGGCGCCGCGATTGCACTCGCTGACGCCATCGAGCAGGCACTGCCGGCGCTCGGGCGGCCCGGCGCATTCGACATCCTCATCGCCGCCTACTCGCTGGCGGCAGCGTTCTGGCAGATCGCGAATCCGCCGGAGCGGATCTCGGATGCCTATGCCGAGGAGCCCGAAGTCCTTCCGGCAGAGTGGAACATCGAATTCGCATCCGCGCTCACCCGGGTGCTCACCGCAACCTGCATCGGCTCGCTTGCGGGGTGCCGATGACAAGCGCGTCGTCTTTGTGCACTACGCCGTGCACTACGCCGAGAATTCTTACCGGTTGGAGGTTAGAGTGCCTAAGTTGACTTATAGGCTAATTAGTTGGCGGCTCTCGT
>JAVROZ010000343.1:0-2622 GCA_032162485.1 Mycobacterium sp. | reverse complement strand
AAGAGCCACCCGCGTCCAGGATCGTCAGGTGCGGCAGCAACTCCACGAAACGCTGCTTGAGAGGCGCGCTCAGCGCCGCTCCGCCCGTGACCAGAATGAACAGACCGGATAGGTCGTAGTCGCCGGCCTCGAGTTCGTCGACCAACGGCCGGCCGAAGGCGTCACCGACGATCGACAACGACACCGTGCGTTCCCGGCTGGCGATCTCCCACAATTCCGCCGGATCGAAGTGGGTGGTCGTCGGAGACATCACGAATGGTCTTCCGCCGCAGAGGTTTATGAAAGCCGCCCATTGCGCCGCGCCGTGCATGAGCGGTGCGGCCGTCATCGAGCCCGGCCCGTCGGGCTTCGACCGTTCGACGATTTCGTGCAAGCCGGTCACCGGTTCGCCGGTGCCGTAGGTGCGTCCGCCCATCGCATTCATGTAGATGTCATGCTGTCGCCACAGCACCGCCTTGGGCATGCCGGTGGTGCCCCCGGTGTAGAGCACGTAGAGATCGTCCGGCGACGGCACGACGTCCAGCGGTTCGTTCGACACCGACGCGAGCAATTCCTCGTAGCGCACCGCCCCGGGGAGCGGCTCGTTACCGGACCCGTCGTCGACGTGGATCAGCCGGACCTGACGCGGCACCTTCGCCAGCGCCTCGGCCAACGTCGACGCGAAGCGTGCGTGGTACACAATCGCGTCCGCGTTCGCATTGCGGATCAGGTAGACCAACTCGTCGGCGACGTAGCGGTAGTTGACGTTGAATGGGGCGACCCTGGCTTTGTAGGCACCGATCATGGCCTCGAGGAACTCGTTGCAGTTGGCCAGGTACAACCCGAGGTGAGTCTGGCCGGATTCGTGTGGCGCCAGCTCGGGGCGTTCCCGACGGGCGCCGTAGCCCCAGCTGTGCAGCGCCCGGGCAAAGCGGCGGGCGCGTTCGTCGGTCTGAGCGAAGGTGAATCGCCGATCGCCGAACACGATGGCGTCCCGGTTCGGATTGGCCGCAGCCACCGCAGAAAACACCTCGGCGATGTTGAAGTCCACGGGCCCTCCTCACCGAGGCGCTCCAGTTCAGGCTCTCGATAAGCCACAGCCACGCTACAACGAACGCGGTCGACGACGGATTAGGCCAGGTTTCGGCGCGGATCTGGCACCGGTCAGGCATCCTTGTCCCATGGATGTGGAGGCCCTGCTGCAGTCAATACCGCCGCTCGCGGTCTATTTGGTGGTCGCCGGGGTGGTCGGACTCGAGAGCTTAGGCATCCCACTGCCAGGGGAGATCGTGCTGGTGAGTGCCGCCTTGATGTCCTCGCATCACGAGCTGGCCGTGAACCCGATCGGTGTCGGCGCGGCCGCAGTCATCGGTGCGGTGATCGGCGACTCGATCGGCTATTCGATCGGCCGCCGCTTCGGGATGCCGCTCTTCGACCGGCTCGGCCGCCGGTTCCCCAAGCACTTCGGCCCCGGCCACGTGATGCTCGCCGAACGGACGTTTGAGCGCTGGGGTGTTCGCGCGGTGTTCTTCGGCCGCTTCATCGCCCTGCTCCGCATCTTCGCCGGGCCGCTGGCCGGGGCGCTGAAGATGCCCTACCCACGCTTCCTGGCGGCCAACGTTTGCGGCGGTATCTGCTGGGCCGGCGGCACCACAGCCTTGGTCTACTTCGCCGGTATGGCCGCCGAGCGTTGGCTGTCGCGGTTCTCCTGGGTGGCCCTCGTCATCGCCATCGTCTGCGGAGTCACCGCCGCGATACTGCTGCGTGAACGCACCTCACGCGCGATCGCCGAACTCGAGGAAGAGCACGCCCGCAAGAGCGACACCACCGCCGCCTGAGCTAACTGACCGCCTCCCCGACCTCGCGACTGTCCTGGGGGCGATGCTGCTCGATGAGGCCGACAGCCATCGCCTTGGCGCGCAAGGCGGCGTCCGGGTCGCCAACCGCCGCGAGGATGATGGAGCCCTTCATCAGGATGTGCCAGGACCACGCGAAATCTTCGACGTCGATCAGCCCCGCCGCCACCGCTCGCTCCCGCACTATCTGGCGAACGTTGTCGATATGGGCGATGCTGGCCTGCCCGGCCGGATGATCGGCGCCCAACTCCAACAGCACGTTGATGAAGGAACAGCCCTCATAGCCGTCGCGGTTCTGGAACCACGTGTGCATGACATCGAAGATCGCCAGCAACTGTGCCTCCGGCGTGCTGCCGAGGGACGCGGACTGCTTCTCGATCAGGCCGTGCGTCCACAGCTGTTCCCGACGATCCAACACCGCCAGGACCAGATCGTCTTTCGCCGCGAAGTGCCGGTAGAGGGTCGCCCTGGCTACTCCGGCCCGCTCGATTACTTCGTCGGTGCCCACCGCGCGGATTCCGCGCCGACTGAACAACTCGTAGGCAGCTCCGAGTATTCGCTCACGAGCCGGCACGGCCGGCACGTCGGGCTCAGCGACATCGGGTGGTGACATAGACCGCCTCACCATACTCTTAGCCCCATCAGGTAGACAGACTGGTCTGTCTTGTTATTAAATTGATACTCCCAAGGCAATCAATCTGTCTGTCTTCAGAGTAGAAGGACGGGCATCCGTCGCGGCGCTTCGTGCGTCAGTCGATTAGGAGTGCACGATGAGCCTGGTCATAGC
>JAVROZ010000342.1:0-2678 GCA_032162485.1 Mycobacterium sp. | reverse complement strand
GGCCCGCATCCGGTTCGCCGCGATTGGCGCGCGCGGCCCGTTGGTACAGCTCGAGCCAACGGTCCAGCGGCGCAAGCCGCGGATACCAGATGAACCCGGCGTAGTCGGCGTCGCGGACCGCGACGATTCCACCCGGCACGCACACCCGGCGCATCTCCCGCAGCGCCTGCACCGGATCGGCCACGTGCTGCAGCACCTGGTGGGCATGAACAACATCGAACGCGGCGTCGGGAAAGTCGAGCGCATGAACGTCGGCGGTGACAAACGAGACATTCGCCGCGCTACGCCGTTGCGCCTCGGCGCGGGCCAGATTCAAGGCCTCATCGGTGATTTCGACCGCGGTCACCAACCCGGGCGTCACGCGGGCAGCGAGGTCGACGGTGATCGTCCCTGGGCCGCAACCGATATCGAGCACGGACAGGCCCGGCCGCAGGTATGTCAACAGGTAGCCGGCGGAATCCTGCGCCGTGCGTCGCCGGTGACCGCGTAGCACCGACTCGTGGTGCCCATGGGTGTAGACGGCTCGATGTTGCTCAGTCACGGGTGCCAGCCTATCGCGGCCGTCCGTATCTTGAGATAATTATCCCATATTATGAGACGCTAGTTGACCGGCACCTTGAGAATCGGGCGGTCGACGCCGGCACCGGGACCGTCGAAATGCCACCACTCACCCGAATAGACGGCCAATCCCCCGTAGCTCATCGCATCACGCAGGCGTTTGCGGTTGGTCTGGGCTTCGACGCCGACCCCGTCGGTCGCGAAAGCATTTGCCCGCGAGGAGAAGTCGTCGAAATCCGTGCCCATGTCAGCCAGGCAGGTGCCGTTCACCAGACGCTCAGTTGGGCACTGCGGTTGCCCAACGCCATACGTGACGTCGACCGATCGTCCCGCCTCGTGGCTGCGTGCGTACTGACCAGGACGTGCCACCCACGCCGGGTTCGGAACCACCTGGAACATCTTTACCTGGACTTCGTGCGGCCGATAACAGTCCCAGAAGACCAGCACCTGTCCCTGCGGGCGCAGCGCGGTCGCGGCCGCCTTAAGGCCCGGCGCCATGGATTGATGCACGAGACACCGCGCGTCGGCGGGGTACAGCTGCGTTTTGGTGAAGTTGTTCGTCGTTGCATAGCGCAGGTCGATGATGGCGTCCCAGACCACGGTCCGGACGTCGACGAACCCAGCCTCCCGCGCCGCGTCGCTCACCGGCGGCACATCAGGGCTGGAGGCGGCAACGGCACTGGGGCCCGCGACCACGACAAGGCCGACGGCGAGCACAGCCAGGCATAGGCGCTTAACCAGATGCATCTGACCATTGTCACGGCTGATCGGCATGCGAGCCGGGAGCGCCGCGGTGTTGGGCTTGTCCGATCGGCCCGCTACTCCCCGCCGTTCTCCGAGGCAACCTTTTCCTCGACCGGCTCGGGTTCAGGCGCTTCGCCGAATCGAGCCAACACCAGCGTTGCCGCCACGGCAATGGCGAATCCCGCGACCACCATCCAACCCAGGCCGTCCCGAGTGCGGTCACCGAACCAAACCACTCCGATGAGCGCAGGCGCGATGGTTTCACCGACGACCATCCCGGCGACGGCGGTGGTCACCGATCCCCGCTGCAAGGCGGAGGTAAGCAGCAAAAACCCGGCAGCGCCGCCGGCGGCGGCCGCGTACAGGGACGGGTGGGTGTAGAAAGCGGCTTTGCGCAGATCCATCGTGTCGATCAAGCGCACACCAACCTCCACGACGCCGAAGCCGGTTCCCGCACTCAGTCCCAGCACTAGCGCGCGCGAGCGATCGCCCAGGCGGCCGCCCACGGTGCCGGCGACGAAAATCAGCACGACCACACCCCACAGCGCCCACTTGAGTCCGCCGGGACCATGCCGCGATCCCTCCGGTCCGGCGGCAATTCCGAGCAGGGCCAACCCCGCGCAGATCACGACCACCGCCGTCCACTCCACCGGTGATAGCCGCGCCGCCAGCAGCCACGCGGCGACAATGGCGGTGACAGCGATCGAGGCGGCCAGCGCCGCGGCCACGACGTAGATAGGGACCAAGCGCAAGGCCATCACCTGTAGGGCAAAACCCAGGCCGTCCAGACCGATGCCCAGGAGGTAGCGCCACTGCCGGAGGGCACGCATCAACAACACTGCGTCGACACCCGATTTACTACCGGCTTCCACCGACCGAGCCGCGGCGGCCTGAAACACCGAGGCCGTTCCGTAACACAACGAACAACCCAGAGCCAGCAAGAATCCGATCAGCACACACCGACGATACGAGGCGATTGCGCTGCGCGCTCTTAACCGAGGCGATCCGTCGGAGTCTGAGAACAATCCGCGCTCGCCGGCCGCTGCCCTGCGCGCCATCCGCGAATACGTCGCCCGGGCGGATGTGGTGCGCTACCGCTTCGCCCCAACACATCGACGACGAAGCCGCCACAACGTCGTTGATCCACGCCTGCCTCGGCCCGCGCGATTTTGACATATTGTGAGAGAAGTTGACGCCCTCGCCGACCTTGGAGCGGAGATGACATTGAGTGCCGCCCAGGCCGTCAAGCCGTTCTCGGTAGCGATGAAGGAAGGCTCGACCGCAGAGCATGAAGCCGCCGAGCATTCGCCCTACGTGTCGGAACTGCTTTCCGGCCGCGTCAACCGTCAGGGATACGCCGACTACCTGCTGCGCCT
>JAVROZ010000341.1:0-7120 GCA_032162485.1 Mycobacterium sp. | reverse complement strand
GGGCTCGTTGACCCTACACCACGGATCTAGGCCACGCCCTTCGGTGAGACCGCCCGGTCACGCCGCACCGGCACCAGGCGCAAGCGCGGAGCCATCCCGACCTCAGCCAGCGCCTCCAACGCGACTTGCTCGTCGTACGAAAGGGTTTCGGGCACACCGAGCAACACGCTCACTACGCACTCGCGGCATCCGGGACCGCGTACCGCGCAATCGTCGCAGTCAATGACCACCGGCTCCCCCGGTCTGGCCGCTGCGCCACCGTTGCTTTCGGTTCCGCTGCTGTATGCCATCTGAGTGGGTCCCTTCCTTCAGGTCCATCGGGCTCTGCTTCGTTATCTCGGACTGCAATGCACGCTAACCGTGACCACCGACATCTCTGGATTGCCGGACATTCCCTGCGGCGAACTGAGCTCGGCGTGGGAACCGGCCGGTGTCGGTGCGCATGCTTAACGTCACCGCTGTGAGTGCGACCAACGGGACTCAACTGAGTTTTTCCGGGTTGACCGGATGGGTAGCGCCCGCCGAGGAGCTGTCGTTGCGCGACACCACGTTCGTCGTGGTCGACCTGGAAACCACCGGCGGACGCGCGGTGGGCCACGACGGCGCCACCCCCGACTCGATCACCGAAATCGGGGCGGTCAAGGTGTGCGGCGGCGCGGTCCTCGGTGAGTTCGCCACCCTCGTTGACCCCCGGCGCGCCATCCCACCTCAAATCGTTCGGCTGACCGGGATCACCACCGCCATGGTGTGCGACGCTCCGACCATCGACGCCGTGTTGCCGATGTTTTTCGAATTCGCCGGCGACTCGGTACTGGTGGCCCACAACTCCGGCTTCGACATCGGCTTCCTGCGCGCCGCCGCCGAGCGGTGCCACATTGCATGGCCGCGGCCGAAGGTCCTGTGCACGGTCCGACTGGCGCGCCGGGTGTTGAGCCGCGAGGAAGCCCCGAGCGTGCGATTGGCCGAACTGGCGCGCATATTCGCGGTGACGACCCAACCCACTCACCGCGCCCTTGATGACGCCCGGGCCACCGTGGACGTATTGCACGCACTCATCGAGCGGGTCGGCAACCAAGGCATCCACACCTACACCGACCTGCGTGCGTATCTGCCGGACGTCACCCCGGCTCAACGCCGCAAGCGGGTGCTGGCCGACGGCCTGCCGCGCCTACCGGGGGTTTACCTGTTCCGCGGCCCGTCCGGTGAGGTGCTCTACGTCGGCACCGCGGTAGACCTGCGACGGCGGGTGAGCCAGTACTTCAACGGCACCGATCCGCGCGTTCGGATGAAAGAGATGGTCGGCCTGGCCAGCGCCGTTGACCACGTCGAATGTGCGCATGCGCTGGAAGCCGGGGTGCGTGAACTACGCCTCCTGGCCGCCCACGCCCCGCCCTACAACCGCCGATCGCGATTCCCCCACCGATGGTGGTGGGTGGCACTCACCGATGAGGCGTTCCCGCGTCTGTCAGTGGTTCGCAACCCCCGACACGACCGCGCCGTCGGGCCGTTCCGGTCACGCACCGACGCCGTGGACACCGCCGCCCTGCTTGCCCGCTTCACCGGGGTGAGGACCTGCACGAAGCGGCTGGCGCGGTCAGCGCTGCACGGTCCCGCCTGCCCGCAGGTCGAGCTGTCGCCCTGTCCGGGCGCCCGCGACGTGACGGCGGAGCAGTACGCCGAGGCGACACGGCGCGCCTGGGCGTTGATCGACGGACTGGACAACGCCGCGCTGGCGGCGGCCGTCGAGCAGGTCGCCGTGCTGGCCGAGCGCCGTCTGTATGAGAACGCGGCACGGCTGCGTGACCACATCGCGATCGCCGTCGAGGCGTTGTGGCGCGGGCAGCGCCTGCGCGCGCTGACCGCCCTGCCCGAGCTCGTCGCCGCGGCTCCGGACGGCAGCGGCGGCTACCACCTCGCCGTCATCCGCCACGGGCAGCTCGCGGCTGCGGGTTCGGCCCGGCGCGGTGTGCCGCCGATGCCCGTGGTCGACGCCATTCACGCTGGCGCCCAAGCGATTCTGACGTCGCCCGCACCGCTCGGCGGCGCGCTGGTCGAGGAGACCGCACTGATCGCACGCTGGCTGGCGGCGCCGGGGGTGCGCATCGTCCGCGTTACCGCCACGAGCGACGCCGAAGCGGCAGGTTGGGCGTCCCCGCTCGGGTCGGCCGGTGCATGGGCGGCCTGGGCGGCCACGGCCCGCTCAGCGCGGCTGGCGGGCGAGCAGGCGGTTGCCGGCCTCAATGACTGGTCATACCTGCTGACCGAACCGCACCCATCGCGCGAGCAGCTGTTCGGCCGCCCCGCTGTCGATCGCAGCGCTGGCCCGGCGCAATCCGTCCTCCCAGGCCGGCAGCCATTCAGCGCGGCTGGATAACCCCGCATGTGCCACCAGGGCGCCCGCGGCGTTGAGCACGACGGCGTCGCGCACCGGTCCGTTGGCGCCGCCCAGCACGGCGTGCACCTCGGCGGCATTGGCTTGCGCATCGCCGCCCCGCAGTTCGTCGAGCTGCGCGCGCGCGAACCCAAAGCCCGCGGGATCGAACTTGAGCTTGTCCACGGTCCCCGCCTGCACTCGCCAGATGGTGCTCGTGGTGGTGGTGGTCAGCTCGTCGAGGCCGTCGTCGCCGTGCACCACCAGCACGCTGGATCGGCGCGCAGCAAATACGCCAGCCATCACCTCGGCGAGGTCCGCGAACGCGCAGCCGATCAAACCTGCCCGCGGTCGCGCTGGATTGGTAAGTGGCCCAAGCAGATTGAACACCGTGGGCACGCCGATCTCACGGCGCACCGCGGATGCGTGGCGATAAGACGGATGAAATTGCGGCGCGAAGCAAAAACCGATTCCTAACTCGGCGAGGCTGCGCGCGACCTGTTCGGGACCCAGGTCGATACGGACCCCAAGCGCCTCCAACGTGTCGGCGCCGCCGGCCAACGAGGATGCCGCCCGGTTGCCGTGTTTGACCACCGGTACCCCGACGGCGGCCACCACGATCGACGCCATGGTGGACAGGTTGACCGTGTTGAACCCGTCGCCCCCGGTGCCGACGATGTCCACGGCGTCCGCATGTGCCGCGTCGAGGGGTACCGGAAGGGCGTGACTGAGCATGACGTCGGCCAGTTCGGTGACTTCGTCAGAGGTCGGACCCTTCATCTTCAACCCCACGGCGAATGCGGCGATCTGGGACGGCTGCGCGTCGCCACTCATGATCTGGTCCATTGCCCAGCCAGCCTGTCCCCGCGTCAGGTTCTGCCCGTCCGTCAGGCGTCCCAGGACCTCGGGCCAGGTCGGTGCCGGAAAGGGGGAAGTTGGGCGATGATCCCCGGACGGCCCACTCGCGTACGAAGCAGCCACGTCGCCGATGGTCCCACGAGAATCACCCGCTCCCAACCGGCCTCCCCGGACCCCAGCCCACGCCAACGCCAACACGCATGGAACTAATTTGCGCCCCGGGTAGAGTTCAACAACTACAAAGCGTCATACTTGCGGATGTGACGAGTGCTGTAGGGACCTCGGGTACTGCGATTACCTCGCGGGTGCATTCGCTGAATCGTCCCAATATGGTCAGTGTCGGCACCATAGTGTGGCTTTCCAGTGAGCTCATGTTCTTTGCTGGGCTGTTCGCGTTCTACTTCACGGCGCGAGCGCAGGCCGGTGGGAACTGGCCGCCGCCGCCGACCGAGCTGAATCTGTATCAGGCGGTGCCGGTGACGCTGGTGTTGATCGGCTCGTCGTTCACCTGCCAGATGGGTGTGTTCGCGGCCGAACGCGGCGACGTCTTCGGCCTGCGCCGCTGGTATGTGATCACCTTCTTGATGGGCCTGTTCTTCGTCCTGGGCCAGGCCTATGAGTACGTGAACCTGGTGAACCACGGGACCACCATCCCGGGCAGCGCCTACGGCAGCGTGTTCTATCTGGCGACGGGATTCCACGGGTTGCACGTCACCGGCGGCCTCATCGCGTTCATCTTCCTGCTGGCCCGCACCACGATGAGCAAGTTCACCCCCGCGCAGGCCACCGCCAGCATCGTCGTCTCCTACTACTGGCACTTCGTCGACATCGTGTGGATCGCGCTGTTCGCCGTTATCTATTTCATCCGATGAAGGCCCGCCGTACCAGGACTGAAGAAACGACAGGAGTGCTCAGTTGAAGAGACTGGGGTCCACCCGATCAGGTGGCAGCAAGAGTGGCCGCTCCCGCCGGCGCCTGCACCGTCGGCTGTCCGGCGGACTGCTACTGCTGATTGCCCTGACCATCGCCGGCGGTATGGCAGCCGTGCTGACGCCGACACCACAGGTGGCTGTCGCCGACGAGTCGGGTTCGGCGCTGTTACGCACCGGCAAGCAGCTCTTTGACACCTCGTGCGTGTCCTGCCACGGCGCCAACCTGCAGGGTGTGCCCGACCACGGGCCGAGCCTGATCGGTGTCGGCGAAGCGGCCGTGTATTTCCAGGTGTCGACCGGCCGGATGCCAGCGATGCGCGGTGAGGCGCAGGCACCTCGTAAGGACCCGATCTTTGACGAGTCTCAGGTCGAGGCGATCGGCGCCTTTGTGCAGGCCAACGGCGGCGGCCCCACCGTGGTCCGCAATCCCGACGGCAGCCTTGCCATGCGGTCGCTGCGAGGAACTGATCTGGGCCGCGGTGGCGACCTGTTCCGCCTCAACTGCGCCTCATGCCACAACTTCACCGGTAAAGGCGGGGCGCTGTCGTCCGGAAAGTACGCGCCCGACCTGGGCGAGGCCAATGAGCAGCAGATCCTCACCGCGATGCTGACCGGTCCGCAGAACATGCCGAAGTTCTCCGACCGTCAGCTGTCTTTCGAGTCGAAGAAGGACATCATCGCTTACGTGCGGACCGCCGCTGAGGAGCGTTCGCCGGGCGGCTACGGACTGGGTGGATTCGGACCCGCTCCCGAGGGCATGGCGATGTGGATCATCGGCATGGTCGCCGCCATCGGGCTGGCACTGTGGATTGGGGCGCGAACATGAGCGACGGGTCAAACCCGAAAAACGCCGCTGGCACCAAGTCCGGCTCGGACACCGAGAGCGACACCGACTTGGGCGCCAAGGAGCCCGACGACGGGGCGCTGGCCGCGATGTCGCAGCAGGAACTGCTGGAACTCGGCAGCAAGATGGACGGTGTCCAGATCGTCTTCAAGCCGCCGCGCTGGCCTGTCGAAGGCACCAAGGCCGAGAAGCGCGCCGAGCGTTCGGTGGCTCGGTGGCTTTTGCTAGGCGGCGGTTTGGGATTTGCACTGCTGCTGGTTTTCCTGTTCTGGCCGTGGGAGTACAAGCCGGAGGGCACCGAGGGCAGCTTCTTGTACTCGCTGGCCACCCCGCTCTACGGCTTCACCTTCGGGATGTCCGTTCTGGCGATCGCGATCGGCGCGGTGCTTTTCCAGAAAAGGTTCATCCCTGAAGAGATTACGATCCAGGACCGGCACGACGGAGCCTCCCGCGAGGTCGACCGCAAGACGGTCGTGGCGAACCTCGGCGACGCCTACCAGTCCTCGACGGTCGGGCGCCGCAAGCTGATCGGACTGTCGTTCGGGATGGGCATGGGCGCGTTCGGTCTCGGCACCCTGGTCGCGTTTGCTGGCGGCTTGATCAAGAATCCGTGGAAGCCGGTTGTCCCCACCGCCGAAGGCATGAAGGCGGTGCTGTGGACGTCGGGTTGGACCCCTCGCTTCAAGGGCGAAACGATCTACCTGGCACGGGCCACCGGGGCTCACGACGGACCGCCGTACATCAAGATGCGCCCCGAGGACATGGACGCCGGCGGTATGGAGACGGTCTTTCCGTGGCGCGAGTCCGACGGCGACGGCACTACCGTGGAATCTCATGAGAAGTTATCGGAGATTTCGTTGGGCATCCGTAACCCGGTGATGCTCATCCGAATCAAGCCGAGCGATGTGGATCGCGTGGTCAAGCGCAAGGGGCAGGAAAGCTTCAACTTCGGCGAGTTCTTTGCGTTCACCAAGGTCTGCTCGCACCTGGGCTGCCCCGCCTCGCTCTACGAGCAGCAGTCCTACCGGATCTTGTGCCCATGTCATCAGTCGCAGTTCGACGCGTTGCACTTCGCCAAGCCGATCTTCGGCCCGGCGGCCCGTGCGCTGGCGCAGCTGCCGATCACAATCGACCCGAAGGGGTATCTAGTCGCGAACGGTGACTTCATCGAACCCGTCGGACCGGCATTCTGGGAGCGCACAACAACATGAGTCCTAAACTGAGTCCCCCGAAAATCGGTGATGTCCTGGCCGGCCAGGGCGAAGCCGTGGACACCCGCTACCACCCTTCAGCCGCGGTGCGTCGCCAGCTCAACAAGGTGTTCCCGACGCACTGGTCGTTCCTGCTCGGTGAGATCGCCCTGTACAGCTTCATCGTGCTGCTGATCACCGGCGTGTGGCTGACCCTTTTCTTCGACCCGTCGATGACCGAAGTCACCTACAACGGCGTCTACCAGCCCCTGCGCGGCGTCGAGATGTCGCGCGCCTACGAGACGGCGCTGAACATCAGCTTCGAAATCCGGGGTGGTTTGTTCGTCCGCCAGATCCACCACTGGGCCGCGTTGATGTTCTCGGCGTCGATCATGGTGCACCTGGCCCGCATCTTCTTCACCGGAGCATTCCGGCGTCCGCGGGAGGCGAACTGGGTCATTGGTGCGCTGCTGTTGATCCTGTCCATGTTTGAGGGCTACTTCGGGTACTCGCTGCCCGACGACCTGCTCTCCGGCATCGGCCTGCGCGCCGCCCTGTCCTCGATCTCGCTGGGCATGCCGATCATCGGGACCTGGCTGCACTGGGCGCTGTTCGGCGGCGACTTCCCTGGCACCATTCTGATCCCGCGGCTCTACGCGCTGCACATTCTGCTGCTACCGGGAATCATCCTGGCGCTGATCGGTGCGCACCTGGCGCTGGTGTGGTTCCAGAAGCACACCCAGTTCCCCGGTCCGGGCCGCACCGAGCACAATGTGGTCGGCGTGCGAGTGATGCCGGTGTTCGCGGTCAAATCCGGTGCCTTCTTCGCGGCCATCGTCGGCGTTCTGGGCATCATGGGCGGGCTGTTGCAGATCAACCCGATCTGGAATCTTGGCCCCTACAAGCCATCTCAGGTGTCGGCAGG
>JAVROZ010000340.1:0-6695 GCA_032162485.1 Mycobacterium sp. | reverse complement strand
GGCCAGCTCCCGGACCCCGGCCCGATCGAGCTGGTCAAGACCTCCGGCGGCTGGCGCATCGACCGGCTGCCCAACGGGGTCTTCCTGGACTGGCAACAATTCCAGTCGACCTACAAGCGCAACACGCTGTACTTCGCCGACCCGACCGGCAAGACGGTGGTGCCCGACCCGCGCTACGTCGCGGTGTCGGATCACGATCAGCTGGCCACCGAGCTGCTCTCCAAGCTGGTGGCCGGGCCGCGGCCGGAGATGGCCCACACGGTCCGCAACCTGCTCGCCCCACCGCTGCGGCTGCGCGGGCCGGTGACCCGCGCCGACGGCGGCAAGAACGGGATCGGGCGCGGTTACGGCGGCGCCCGCGTCGAGCTGGAGAAGCTGTCCACCACCGATCCGCACAGCAGGCAATTGGTCGCCGCGCAGATCATCTGGACGCTGGCCCGCGCCGACATCCGGGGCCCCTACGTGATCAATGCGGACGGCGCCCCGCTGGACGACAGATTTGCGCAGGGCTGGAACACCACCGACGTCGCCGCCACCGACCCGGGTGTGGCCGACGGCGCGGGTGCGGGCTTGCACGCACTGGTGGGTGGCTCTCTGGTGGCCCTGGACGGGCAGCACATCACTACCCTGCCCGGCGCCTTCGGGCACATGGGGGACCAGACCGGAGCCGCGTTGTCCCGCAACGGGCGGCAGGTGGCGTCGGTGGTGACTTTGCGGCGCGGCGCCCCGGACATGGCCGCCTCCTTATGGATCGGCGATGTCGGCGGCGAAGCCGTCCAGTCCGCCGACGGACACAACCTGTCGCGACCCAGTTGGTCCCTGGACGACGCGGTTTGGGTGGTGGTCGACGCCAACAACGTGCTGCGCGCGATTCAGGAACCGGCGTCGGGGCAGCCGGCGCGAATCCCGGTGGATTCCACCGCGGTGTCCAGTCGCTTCCCGGGGCCGATCACCGACCTGCAGCTGTCCCGGGACGGGACACGCGCCGCAATGCTGATCGGGGGACAGGTGATATTGGCCGGCGTCGAGCAAACTCAGGCCGGCCAGTTCGCCCTGACCTACCCGCGGCGGGTGGGTTTCGGACTGGGCACCTCGGTGGTGTCGCTGTACTGGCGCACGGGTGACGACATCGTGGTGACCCGCAACGATGCCACGCACCCGGTTTCCTACGTGAACCTCGACGGGGTGAACTCCGATGCGCCGTCGCGCGGCTTGCAGATTCCGTTGTTCGCGATCGCGGCCAACCCGTCCACGGTTTACGTGGCCGGTCCGCAAGGGGTGTTGATGTACTCGGCGGCGGCCGCGGAAAACCAACAGAGCTGGTCAGAGGTTGCAGGACTGATGATCGGCGGGGCGGCGCCAGTGCTGCCGGGATGAAAACTGTTACTTAACTTTTGACCGATGGCCGCACTGGCTACCCTGCCTGTGAGGAGGCGCTAGCCGATGTCGCCGAAGGTTCCGTTCCTGCGTTGGGATGACCCGTTCCGTGCCCTGGAAATGCTTGGCTCGTTGTGGTCGTCGACCGGGTTGCCGTCGGTCAGCGCGGGCGCCGCGCAAGCGGTCGCGGTGCCCTACCGGACCTTGTTCGCGACACTGCAGCAACTGCTCGTCGGGCGGCAGCTCACGGTACGCATCGGCGATCACGATGTGACGTTGACCGTCACCGAGCTGGAGTCGGAACTGGACCCGCAGGGGTTGGCGGTCGGTCAGCTCGGCGAAGTCCGGGTGGCTGCACGCGACATCACCTGGGATGAAAATCGGCTGCAGAGTGCCGTCGCAGTGCTGCGCAATGTCCACATCCGGCCCGGCGTGCCGCCGCTGGTGGTGGCGGCACCGGCGGAGTTGTCCTCGGAATTGCCGAAAGATGTTTTCGACGACCTGCTGGAACAGGTGGCGC
This sequence comes from Mycobacterium sp., assembly GCA_032162485.1. Taxonomy (GTDB): domain Bacteria; phylum Actinomycetota; class Actinomycetes; order Mycobacteriales; family Mycobacteriaceae; genus Mycobacterium. The sequence continues at coordinate 4,798 of JAVROZ010000340.1, read as the reverse complement.
CGCAACTTCGCAGCGAGTTGGGCGAGGACGGCACAGCGCGCCTGCACTGGGCGCGACGTCCTGGCTGGGGTGGTCTCGAGATCGACGCGGACGTGACGGGAACGACGTTGTGGCTGCGCCCGCGCGCTTTCGTGACCGGGCAGCGGCGGTGGAAGCTGCCGGTGCGGACTCCGGCATATCAGGTGCCGTTGCCCGAGCTGCCCCACGGGCTGATGATCACCGGCGTCGAGCTCGCGTCGGACACCCTGCGTATCTCCGGCCTGCTGCCGGAGTGGCGCATGGAGTTGCCGATGCGGGCGCTGGAAGACCTGATCACCCAGTTGAGTCAGGGTGCGCTCAGCTTCAGCTGGCCGTCGATGCTGTGGGGCTCGGACTGAGTCGCGCGACGCCGGCAAAAACGTTTGCTGGGCGGGCCCGACAACGGTCTGCCGCTGCGCTGGTTCGGTGATCGCGTTGCCGACCAGCGTGGCGCAATGAGGGCAAAACCGTTCTGTAAGTCACTATTTGAGAAAGCCGCGGTCACGACGCGGCTGGTGCGAAGTATCGATTCGGCAACCAAAAATTCCTGCTCTAGGCAAGAATTCCGTGCCCCTATACGGTTCCCCATTGTCGATTGATTGCGGGGGCAATGGGGAGAATGAACGGAGTTGGCGTTGCCGATTAAGAGTCGATTCTGCGTAGCGGTTGCTACCGGCGCGGGGTTGTACGGGGCGGCCCTGCTGCTCAGCCCGGGCGCATTGGCTAACCCATTCCCGACCGGGGGCCCAGGGTGCATCGAACAGCAGGCCGGCGTCGGTGCCGCCGCGGCGCCGGTCGTCCTGCCCGGACCGGCAGCGGGAGCTGTGCCTCTGGCGCCGATCGTGCCGCCCGTGCCCGTCGTGCCTCCGGTTCCGTTCGCGCCTCCGGTGCCTCCCGTGCCGGTGGTCCCGATCGCTGGTGCTGGTGCGGCCGGAATCGGCGACGGCTTGGCCGCTGCTCCGATCACGATGGCGGCCGGCACGGGTAAGGGTGCCCCGACCGGCGCCGCCACGAAGGCCGCTGAACCGGTGGTCGTGCCCGGGCCACCACCGGAACCGGTAGCGGCCGAGCTACCGCCTGCGCCCATTCCCGCCGTGCTGGCCGGTGTTGCGACGGCTGTGCCGGCGTGTGGTGGAGTGCTGGGCCCGGCACGGTAGCGGGCGGTTACGAAGCCGGCCTCGCAACCGGATTCGCCGTCTTTCCGGCCGGGTCTACCTCCTTGTCGTTCGCCACCGCGGGAACGCCCGCTTTGACGATCACCGGGTCGCCGACGTGGACCGTGTCGAAATACCACTCGGCGTCGGTAGGGGTCAGGCTGATGCAGCCGTGGCTGACGTTGTCGGCTCCCATGGCCGAGACCGCCCAGGGAGCCGAGTGCACGTAGAGGCCGCGGTTGGTGATGCGGACCGCGTAATCGACCTGGAGTCGGTAACCGTCGGAGGCGTCGACGGGAATGCCGACGCTGCCCGAATCCATCGTGACGGAGCGGTCTTTGGCCAGCACACTGTAGGTGCCGACCGGCGTCTCATATTCCGGCCTGCCCATTGATGCCGGCAACACCCCCGCCTCGCCGAAGTGCAGCCGGTGATGCGGGGCCGCCAGGGGAGGCGGCGTTTGCGCCTCGACGCCGTCGATGGTCACCGTGAAGGTGTGATTGGCGATGTCGGCAACACCGAGGACCTGTGGACCCGTCTGGAAGTCGGTGCGCAGGCCGCCGACCGACAGTGCCACCGTGCTGTGCGCCGGCCAGAATCTGTCGGGAACCCATTGCACGACGTTGGTGTCGAGCCACTCGAACCTGCCCGTCATCGGGGGCTCCGACTTCACTTCGATCGCGCGCTGGACTGCCTGCCGATTTGCGACGGGACTGTTGAAGGTCACCACCACCGGGTGTGCGACGCCCACCACCGCGCCGGGTCGGGGCAGCACCGTCGCGATGTCGGAGTAGCCGGGCGACTTGGTCGCCGCGATCAGATGGACGTCAGCGCGCTGTGCGAGGACTGCCGCAGCGATCCCGATCACCACAACAAGAGACCGCATCGCCGACCGCATCGCGTTTCAACACCTTTCAATTAGCCGCATTGGCGTAGATCGTATGGCCGTTACCGCAGGTGAACAGGAACGCGCGAGTGGGCGTTTCGGTCATTGTTTGGTCACAAGTAGGTCACCTCGTAAAAACACGTGTCACCCCGGTCGACGACACTGATGCCGTGCTTGACCTGGTTCTTCCACTGCAGTGCGGCGGCTGCGGGGTCCCGTCGGTGCGCTGGTGTGAGGCTTGCGCACGCGAACTGGCGGTCCCGCCGGAGAAGCCCCATGTGGTCAGCCCCCGGGTCGATCCGCAGGTGCCGGTGTTCGCCCTGGGCCGCTACAGCGGCGCCCGCCGTCAGGCGATCCTTGCGTTCAAGGAGCACGGCCGCGGTGATCTCGTCGTGCCGCTGGCACGCACGCTGGCCGTCGGCATCCACCGGCTGCTGTCCTGGGGCATGGTCGACACCCCGCTGACGGTGGTGCCCGCGCCCACCCGGCGTTCGGCAGCGCGCCGTCGCGGCGGCGATCCCGTCACCCGGATGGCCCGGGTCGCGGTGGCGAACCATCCGGACATCACCGTCACCGCTGCGTTACGGATGAGGGCACTGGCCCGCGACTCGGTGGGTCTGGACACCTCGGCCCGCCAACGCAATATCGCCGGCCGGGTGCTGCTGTGCGGTCAACGGCCGCGCTCGGAGGTGCTGATCGTCGACGACATCGTCACCACCGGGGCGACGGCGCGCGAATCGGTTCGGGTGTTGCAGGCCGCGGGGGTGCGGGTGGCGGCCGTACTGGCGCTGGCGAGCGCATGACCGGAATCCTCGGCACGAGAACATGAAGAACTCGCAACAGGTGCACGAATGGGGTGGCACGTTGTGGCGAACACGGGCTAACGTCGACAACAGACTCAACAATTCACAGTTGCGATATCGCCAGGTTGAGTAGCACCCGGAGTAGGAGGTGATTATCCGACTCTTGCTCCGGCGGGCTGCCTGCGGCGGTAATCGTTTTCAACCGTTTCATCCTCGTCGGCGCGTTGCTGAATGCCGGGCACGCAGGGTGCGTGTGACGTGAAGAGAGAAACGAGTTGTCACGAATGTCAAGGCTTACCGCGGATTCCGAACAAATTCTGGAACAACCGACTGGAACCGAAGACCACGCCGAACCGCTCGCCAACGCCGAGATCGTGTTCAAAGGCCGCAACGTCGAGATCCCCGACCACTACCGCACCTATGTATCGCAGAAGCTCGCCCGCCTTGAGCGGTTCGACCGGACCATCTACCTGTTCGACGTCGAACTCGACCATGAACGCAACCGCCGCCAACGCAAGTCCTGTCAACGTGTAGAGATCACCGCTCGCGGCCGCGGGCCGGTGGTGCGCGGCGAGGCCTGCGCCGATAGTTTCTACGCCGCACTTGAATCCGCCGTCGTCAAGCTGGAGAGCCGGCTGCGTCGGGGCAAGGACCGCCGCAAGGTGCACTACGGCGACAAGAGGCCCGTTTCGCTGGCCGAGGCCACCGCGGTGCTGCCAACGGACAACGCATTCAACGCAGAACCGGCCGAGCCGCACGATCACTACGGCGAGCTCGCAGACCACAAGCCCGGGCGGATCGTTCGCACCAAGGAGCACCCGGCCAAACCGATGTCGGTCGACGATGCGCTCTACGAGATGGAGCTCGTCGGGCACGACTTCTTCATGTTCTTCGACAAGGAGAGTGAACGGCCCTCCGTCGTCTACCGCAGGCACGGCTACGACTATGGGTTGATCCGGCTGGCCTGAGGATCAACAGCCTTACTCCGTCGTCACCTAGGATGGGGGTCGCCCGAGACTCCTACCTGCAGGGGACATAGCTGTGCTGTCTAAGTTGTTGCGCCTTGGTGAAGGTCGCATGGTCAAACGCCTCAAAAAGGTGGCTGACTATGTCAACACGTTGTCCGACGACATCAAAAAACTCACCGACGCGGAGCTGAAGGCCAAGACCGACGAGTTCAAGAAGCGGCTGGAAAAGGGCGAGGAGCTCGAAGACCTGCTGCCCGAGGCGTTCGCCGTGGCCCGCGAGGCCGCGTGGCGGGTGCTCGACCAGCGCCCGTTCGACGTCCAGGTGATGGGCGCGGCCGCGCTGCACCTGGGCAACGTCGCCGAGATGAAGACCGGTGAAGGCAAGACCCTGACCTGTGTGTTGCCCGCTTATCTCAATGCGCTCGCGGGCAAGGGCGTGCACGTCGTCACGGTCAACGACTACCTGGCCAGACGCGACAGCGAATGGATGGGACGGGTGCACCGCTTCCTCGGTTTGGAGGTGGGCGTGATCCTCGCCCAGATGACGCCGGACGAACGTCGCGTCGCCTACAACGCCGATATCACCTACGGCACCAACAACGAGTTCGGCTTCGACTACCTGCGCGACAACATGGCCCACTCGCTCGACGACCTGGTGCAGCGCGGGCACAACTTCGCCGTCGTCGACGAGGTCGACTCGATCCTCATCGACGAGGCCCGAACGCCGCTCATCATCTCCGGTCCGGCCGACGGGGCGTCGAACTGGTACGTCGAATTCGCGCGACTCGCTCCGCTCATGGAGAAGGACGTTCACTACGAGGTCGACATCAAGAAGCGCACCATCGGCGTGCACGAGATCGGCGTCGAGTTCGTCGAGGATCAGCTCGGCATCGACAACCTCTACGAGGCCGCAAACTCGCCGCTGGTCAGCTACCTCAACAACGCCGTCAAGGCCAAGGAGCTGTTCCA